>NZ_DBNHSF010000013.1:0-17552 GCF_057143545.1 Candidatus Andeanibacterium sp. | reverse complement strand
CTCGTAATCTCGTCCATCTTGTGGTGCGGCAGCAGCTGGTGTCCGGCGAGCGAGATGGCCACCACCGCGGCTTCGACCATCATCGGCATCCAGAACTGCTCGTAGGCGCCATCCATCGCCAGCCCGACCAGCCGCCCGACCAGGGCAATGCCGAACAGCATCGCGGGCACCAGCAGCACGTCGCCCGAGCGGCGCCAGCCGCCCACGATCATGCACACCCCGCCGACAATGAAGAAGGCCGACATATCGGCGCGCAGCGTGGCCCAGCCCTGGGCGCTATCCGGCGCAAGCCCGAATCCTTCCCCGATCGTGGCCGGCATGAACAGGAAAGCGAGCCCGTAAATCGTGAAAATCAGCCCGCCGACGAACAGCAAGGCGGTCAAGGCAAAGCGCATGGTTTCTCTCTCCTTCCGGCCAGCTTACATAAGCGAAGGACCCCCGCGCTAGGATAAACTTAACCACAATCGGGCAAGGCTGGTATCGGGGAAGCTGCATCGCTAGCTATGCAGCATGGTAAACGAGTGCTGGGGAGGCCGGATATGACGCAGTTCTGCCGCGTCTTCACTGTGCCTGCCGGAAGGGATATTCTGTAGAAATGGACGGATCCCCCCGTATCCTGCTTGTGGTTGGCGGCGGCATCGCCGCCTACAAGTCGTGCGAGCTGGTTCGCCTGATCAAGAAGGCGGGCGGCGATGTAACCTGCGTGCTGACCGATGGCGGGGCGCAATTCGTGACCCCGATGTCGCTCGCCGCATTGAGCGGGAACAAGGTCTATTCCTCGCTGTGGGACCTCAAGGACGAGGTCGAGATGGGCCATATCGAGCTCAGCCGCGAAGCCGACCTGGTGGTGGTCTGCCCGGCAACCGCCGACTTGCTCGCCAAGATGGCTGCCGGAATTGCCGACGATCTCGGCACCACGCTGATCCTCGCGACCGACAAGCCGGTGCTCGCCATCCCAGCGATGAACGTGAAGATGTGGGAGAACGAGGCGACGAGGCGCAATGTCGCCAAGCTGGTCGAAGGCGGCGTCAAGGTGATGCAGCCCGACGAAGGCGAAATGGCCTGCGGCGATGTCGGCCCGGGCCGCTTGCCCGAGCCGGAGATGGTCTGGCTCGAAATCGCCGACACGCTCGATCTCGACCCCGGACTTGCAGGGCCGGTGGAAGTCGCCGCCTATCTCGAATCGACCGCCGCGCCGGTCGACGAGGAGGAAGGCGAAGAGGAAGAAGAGGACCACGGCGGCGGGCTTGGCGGACTGCTCGCCTCGCTTATTACCCGCGCTACGCCGCGCAGGATCAAGGACGAAGAAGTCGAATACGAGGCCGAATTCGACCCGCATCTGGCCGAGGCGGCCGGCGATGCTCTCCCCGAGGAGCTCGAATATGTCTATGAGGAGGTCGACGCAGAGCCCGATCTCGACAATCCGATCTTCGCGAAGAAGGGCAAGGCCAAGTCCGCTCCGCCGACCGATCCCGAAGCCATCAACCACCTGGTGCGCACCGGCGCGGGCGGGCAGGCCCCCGAGCCGATCGAGGGCGACGACCATGGGGTGACCGTGGACGACCCGGCCGCGCGCGCCGCTCCGGCGCTGGCCGAACCGGTAGCCAAGACCCGGCCCGAAGACATTGTGGTCGAGGAATTGCTGGAGGATCCGCTGGCCGGCCAGCCAGCCTTCGAAACCGATCCCGAACATCGCCCGCTCCATGGCAAGCACGTGCTGGTAACGGCAGGGCCAACCTATGAAGCGATCGATCCGGTGCGCTATATCGCCAACCGTTCATCCGGTCGCCAGGGCTTTGCCGTGGCCGCCGCCGCCGCCGCGCTGGGTGCGCGGGTCACGCTGATCGCGGGGCCGGTGCATCTCAAGACCCCGCTCGGGGTCGACCGGGTCGATGTCGAAAGCGCGAGCGAAATGGCCGATGCGGTGAAGAAGGCACTCCCCGCCGATGCCGCGATCATGATCGCCGCGGTCTCCGACTGGCGCAGCAAGGATGTCGCGAGCGAGAAGATCAAGAAGCGCGGCAGTGCGCCGCCGGCACTGATCCTCCAGGAAAATCCGGACATCCTCGCCACGCTGGCTGCCGATACACGGCGGCCGGCATTGCTGATCGGCTTCGCCGCCGAGACGGAAAACCTCATCGACAACGCCAAGAAGAAGCGGAAAACCAAGGGCGCCGACTGGATTGTCGCCAACGATGTGTCCAAGGACGTGATGGGCGGTAGCGAGAATACCGTGAAGCTGATCACTTCCAAGGACGTCGACCATTGGGATCCGATGCCGAAGGAACAGGTGGCGCTGAAACTGATGGAGAAAGTCGCCGATGCCCTCAAATGACGCCGTGCCGGTCAGGATCAGGCGGTTGGCACATGGCGAGGGGCTCGAATTTCCGGAATATGCGACCGATGGCGCGGCGGGCATGGATGTGCTTGCGGCCGAAGACGTGGTGCTCGCACCGGGCATGCGCCACGCGGTCGCGACCGGGCTGGCGGTTGCCATTCCGCCGGGATACGAGATCCAGGTCCGGCCGCGCTCGGGACTGGCGCTCAAGCACGGGGTGAGCGTCCCCAACACGCCCGGCACGATCGACTCGGATTATCGCGGCGAGCTCAAGGTGATCATGATCAACCACGGAACCGAGCCCTTCGCGATCCATCGCGGCGACCGCGTGGCACAGCTGGTGCTGGCGCCGGTTACAAGGGCGGTCTGGGTCGAAGTCGACGAGCTCGACGAGACCGCGCGCGGCGCGGGCGGCTTCGGTTCGACCGGGGGAGCCCGCAACCTGTAAAAAAAGGGCGGACCCTTGCGGGCCCGCCCTCGCTGTTCGGCCTTTCGACCTAGCTGATAGTCAATGTCGCCGCGCGCCGGTTTTGCGACCAGGCAGATTCGTTCGAACCCAAGGCGACGGGCCGTTCCTTGCCATAGCTGACAGTGGTGAGACGACTGGAATCGATACCAAGGCTCACGAGATAGTTCTTGGCCGCATTGGCGCGGCGCTCACCCAGGGCGAGATTGTATTCGCGCGTGCCGCGCTCGTCGCAGTGACCTTCGATCGTGGCGCGGGTGTTGGGATATTGCATCAGCCACTCGGCCTGGGCCCGCAGGGCGACCATGTCTTCTTCGTCGACATTGAAACGGTCGGTGTCGAAATAGATGACGTTTCGCCCATTCATGCGGGCAAGAAAGTCGGCCTGGCTGCCGGGGACAATGGCAGTGGCAGTCGACCCGCTGCCGGCCTGCGCGGACCCGGTTGTTCCTCCGGGTTGGGGCGGCAGGTCGGCCAGCGACTGGTTCTTGGCACATGCACCCAGGCCGAGCGAAGCGACGACGATCAGGGTAACGGTTTTCAAGCTCACTGGTCTCTCCAATTCAACTGGCCGGGCGTTTGCCGGGCCCGTTCGCTGGAGATGAAGCTAACCGCGCAGAAGCATGCGGCGTTACCACGGGATTTTTATGGAGAACCCGTAAAAATTCCGCTGTAACGCGCCGCCCGGACTTCGCCTAGAAACGACCCGCTCATTCCTGGCAAGGGCATGAGCGAATACAGTCAACAGCACTCAGGATAGCCCGCCAGTCGTTCTTGTCCCTTTGTCCCACGGGCGGGCTATCCTGACCTTTTTCCGGGATTGTGCCGTGGTTTTTCAGGCCGTGGTCGGGGTAACAGCCAGCCGGTAACCAACGCCGGGTTCGGTCAGGACGAGTTCGGGCTCGGAAGAATCATATTCCAGCTTCTGGCGCAGCAGTCCGACATAGCTTCGCAGGTACTGGCCATCTGCCTGCGGATCGTTCCAGCCCGCGATCAGGAGCTTTCGATGGGTCACGACTTGTCCCGCATGCCTGCACAGCACTTCCAGGAGAGCGAATTCCTTGGGCGATAGCTTGACCTCCTCGCCCAGCAAACGAACCTCGCGCAGCTTGAAATCGACTTCCAGCTCGTTGGAATGGAATTTATCGGCCTTGCCAAACGAGGAGGATAGCCTCCGCCCGGCCGCCCGGATTCGTGCGAGCAACTCCTCGATTCCGAATGGCTTGTTGATGTAATCGTCGGCTCCCTCGTCGAGCGCGCGAACCTTGTCTTTCTCGAGGTGTCTTGCGGAAAGCACGATCACCATGGCTTCGTTCAGCACTTTCAGGCGGGCAATGATTTCCACCCCATCGGCATCGGGCAGTCCAAGATCGAGCAGCACGATATCGAACTCACCGGCTTCCGCGGCTGCCAATGCGGCGGCAGCCGTGGTTGCAGTGGAGGTTGTGTGGCCCTGCGCTTCGAGGACCGGTACCAGCGTGCGCAAGATCGCCGCTTCGTCGTCGACCAGGAGGATCCTCATTCCCAGGTGCCGATTGTCGCAGCCCGCTCCGCAATTACGGGCAGGCGAACGATCATCTTGGTGCCGGGACCGTCTGCATGCGGACTCTGGATCGAGATTTCCCCGCCAAAGGCCTCGGCAAACCCCCGTGCGATGTGCAAGCCCAGGCCGTTGCCCTCCTGCTGGGCCGAGGCACCGGAGCGGTAGAACTTCGAGAAGACGAGCGATTGCTCTTCCCTGGGTATCCCTTTGCCCGCGTCCATGATTTCGAGAATGCAGATGTCCCCTTCTCCCGTGAGCCTGATCACGACCGGCCGCTCGCTGGCGCCGTGGATGACGGCGTTTTCGGCGAGGTTGTAGATCAACTGCTCCAGCATGGCGGGATTGGCATTGATCACAGCCGGATCGAGCCCGATATGCTTTTCGAAGCGCTGTTCGGGATAGGCCTGGCGCAAGGAAGCAAGGACGACGCCCAATATCTCGACCACATCCACCTGCATGAACAGGTTGGAGGGAATCCCGGACTGGATCCTTCCCATATCGAGCAGGTTCGCGGTGTAGCGATTGAGCTTGCGGCATTGCTCGGTGATCGTCGCCAGCAAGTCGGCCTTCTGCCGGGCAGACAATGTCGCTTCAAACGATTTGAGGCTGCTCGCTGCAGCTTCGATCGCGGTGAGCGGGGTGCGCAAATCGTGCGAGACGGATGACAGGATCGCCGTCTTCAACTCCTCGGATTTCTGGATCGCCTGACTGGTGGCAAGCTGTTCGAGGAGGATGCAGCGATCGATCGCCAGGGCCAGGATGTTGGTGATGCCCTGAAGGTCGACCGCCTCGTCGGTGTCTTCGATCGCGTCGAGTTCGAAATTGACCACGCCGATCTCACTCTCCGAACCCTTGAGCGGATAGGTCTTGAACTGCCGTCCCGGGACATTCGCGCGCATATCGAGCAGCAGGTCCCGGCGGGCCGCGGATGTCGCCCCGCCGGTCGAGGAATTGACGAACTGGCCGTCCTTCAGGACGAATACCTCAAGATCGAGCAATTGGTTGAACGGCAGGCTTTCGCGCGCGATCTGCACCGCCTGGTCGACCGAGATCGCTTTTTGAAGGCGGTCGCTGAGGCGCAGCAGCAGGGCGATTTCATCCTGCGCCGCGCGTGCCTGGCGGGCGCTGTCCTTGAGTTTCCCCGCCATTGCACCCGTCAGGACTGCGCTCCCGGTAAAGGCGAGCAGCGGCACCAGTTCATCGGCGCTGGTGGCACCGAAGCGGAACACCGGTTCGCTGATGAAGAAATTGAAGATCGCCGAGGCAGCGATTCCGGCGACAAGACCGTGCGCCAGTCCGGAACGCGCGCCGATCACGATGACACCGACGAGATAGATCAGCACCGCGGTACGGGGCCGATCGTATAACTGGGCGAAATAGCACGAGAAGCTCACCGCCACGAAAATCGCGGCGTCCAGGACAATGTTGATCAAACCTGCGCGGGTTGCGCTCACAAGACCCCTCGGCCGGCTAATGGTATCTGCGCGAGCCTATAGCAGTCCGGGCGCCGACCCTGTCATACGGCTTTTTGACGGAACGGCGTTTGGCGGCAGCCTAGCCCTTGTCCTTCTCCGGCGCGATCGAGATGCGCACGGTCTCGCCCGAATTGCCGGGGAAGTCGGTGAACATCGCTTCGACCAGGTTCGGTACCAGGTATTGCAGCCGGTTCGAGGTCGAAAGGGCTTCGGCGCGGCCCTCGAACAGCCGTTCGCCGTCAGCCGCACGATCGATCTTCAACTCGATCCCGCTGGCAAAGACCGTGTAGCTGCTATAGCGATCGTCGAAGAACGGATCGTAGAAACCGTAGCCCCAGGTCCTGGTCGGGACATAGGCGATCCGCGCTGCGCCGGTCCGGTCGCGGTAGATAAACGGGCGATAGCTGAACCAGCTGTCGTAGAAGGGATCGCTGCGAAACCCGGTCGAGCGGACGCGTTCGCGCCCCTTGTCGACCCCGTAATCGAAGCGGACCAGCATGGTCGCCGTTTCGGGGCTGGCCGGAGTATAGCCAAGCGCGGCCAGCTCGTCGGCTACGAGCGAAGCATATTGCGAAAACTCCAGCCCGCCGGCGAGCGCCGGATCGTCGGCGACGACCGCGAAGCTCTGGCCCTGCGGAGCCGGCAGTTGCGACTGGAAGCGCGTTACATCGGACTTGAACGTCTGGGTGCAGGCGGCCAGCGCGGCCAGGGATGCGGCGGCCGCCGCCAGCTTGAATATGCGCCCGAGACCCCGCTTCTTGGTGCTCGTCATTGTCTGTCTCTCCATCTGCACCCGCCGGCCGCTCGAATCGTGCCAGCCGGCATGCGGTGCCAGGTCAGTTGGCACAATTCTTGCCGGAATCGTGCTGAACAGGTTTTGAATGCCTGACAGACGAAGTTTAGCCTGCCCCGCGCACCAGTCCAAGCGCCATGTAAGCGGAATCGAGCGTCGGCCGGGCAATGGCGCGGGCCTTGAGCGCGCCCTTGGCCAGCACCGCATCGAGCGCTTCGCGATCCTGGCGGAGCTCGACGAAGCGGGCATTGATCGGGGCCAGCGTCTCGACCAGCAATTCGCCCAGCGCGGGCTTGAAGTCGCCAAACCCCCGCCCGCCGAATTCGCCCAGCACGTCATCGACGCCCCGACCGGCGACTGCGCCGAAGATCGCGACAAGGTTTGCCGCTTCGGGACGGCCTTCGAGCCCCTTTGCCTCCGACGGCAAGGGTTCGGAATCGGTCTTGGCCTTCCTGACCTTGTGCATGATCGTATCGGCATCGTCGGCGAGGTTGATCCGGCTCATGTCCGAGGGGTCCGATTTCGACATCTTCGCGCTGCCGTCGCGCAGGCTCATGATCCGCGCCGCTTCGGGCGGAACGATCGGATCGGGCAGGTGGAAGATTTCCTCGCCTGCGCCGAAATCGTTGTTGAACTTCTGTGCTATGTCGCGGGCCAGTTCGAGATGCTGCTTCTGGTCCTCGCCGACCGGGACATGGGTCGCCTGGTACAGCAGCACGTCTGCCGCCTGCAGCACCGGATAGGCGAACAGCGCGACCGAAGCGCCTTCGCGGTTCTTGCCGGCCTTGTCTTTCCATTGCGTCATGCGGTTGAGCCAGCCCATCCGCGCGGTGCCGTTCAGCAGCCACTGCAACTCGGCATGGGCCGGGACCTGCGCCTGGTTGAACAGCACCGCCCGATCGGGATCGACCCCGCAAGCGACCAGCGTCGCGACCAATTCAAGCGTGGACGAATGCAGCTCCGCCGGATCGTGCGGCATCGAGATCGCATGAAGGTCGGCCAGGAAGATCAGGCATTCGCCGCCCGCCGCCATCGCCTCGTCCTGCAACTTGACGTAGTTGCGGATCGCACCGAGATAATTGCCGAGATGCGGCTGGCCAGTGGGCTGTATTCCGGAAACGACACGCATTTAGGAGGAGGTCTCTCTTCGTGTGAGCTGTCTGATCTTGGTCCTGTCGATTGCCCCGACAAGATAGGCGACCGCGAGATAGACTATCCCGCCAGCCAGCGTAAGGCCTGCCAGCGCAGCGATCCGTTGCAGGATGCCGGCGCCGTAATATCCGGTCAGCAGATCGCGCAGGAACCACAGCGCCACGCCCATCGCAGCAGCGGCCACAAGCTGGCGCAGCAGGTTGAACAGGAGCCTGGCCGGCGCATGGTAATGGCCCCGCTTCGCGAGGATGGCGTAAAGCATGAGCACGTTGAGCCATGCGCCGAGCGCGCTTGCGGCTGCCACGCCGATGACTCCGAAGCGGTGCAGGAAGGCAAGGTTGAAAGCGACGAACACCGCGAGCGAGAGCAGCGCCGCATAGACCGGGGTCCTTGTATCCTGCCTGGCATAGAAACCGGGAACCAGGACCTTCACCAGCACATAGGCGGGAAGGCCGAACACCAGGGCGGTGAGGATGCTTCCCGAAACGGCTGCGTCCGCCGCGGTGAATCGTCCGCCCTCGAAGATCATGGTGATGAACGGAATGCCGCAGATTGCCATGGCTACGGCAGCCGGGACCGTGAGCAGCATGCCCAGCTCGATGGCATCGCTCTGCACCTTGGCGGCGCGCTCGCTTTCATCGGCCGCGATGTGCCGCGACAGCGATGGCAGGATCGCGGTGGCGAGCGCGATGCCGATGATCCCGAGCGGCAGCTGGTTCAACCGGTCGGCGTAGTTCATGTAGGTCACGTTCGAGCCTTCGAGCGCGTTCAGGAAATAGACCTGCACCAGCGTATTGATCTGGTAGGCGCCCGCACCGAACGCAGCGGGCAGGGCGATCCAGCACAGCCGCTTCACTTCCCAGGTCATCCTCGGAAACTGGACCCTGGGTCTGAAGCCCGAGACCCTGACCCAGTAATAGAGCCAGGCCAGTTGCAGCACGCCGGCGACGGCGACGGCGAATCCGACAAGATAGACCGCATCGCGCAGGCTGGCCCCTCCCGCCATCCAGCGATCGCCGCCGAGCAAGGCGGCGATGAGGACGAGGTTGAGGATGATCGGAAAGCTGGCGCCGGGCGCGAAGCGCGAAACCGAATTGAGCATGCCGGTAAACAGCGTGACCAGGCTGATCGCCAGGATATAGGGGAAGGTGATCCGCGCGAGATCGGTCGCAAAACCCAGCTGGTCGGGATCGCCTCGCCATTCGGGCGACCACAGCCAGATGAACGCCGGCATCGCGATCTCGGCGATCGCGCAAAGCAGGATCAGCGCCGGCAGGAGCACGCTCAGGACATCGTTGCTGAACGCCTTGGCCGCCTCGAGCCCGTCTTCGCCTTCATCTTCTCCGCGCTTCAGCCGGCGCGAAAACATCGGCACGAAGGCTGCCGAAAACGCGCCTTCGGCAAACAGGCGGCGGAATACATTGGGCAGGATGAAGGCCTGCAGGAAGGCATCGGTCGCCTCGTTGGCGCCGAGCACGCGCGAAAAGATCATTTCGCGCGCCAATCCGGCCATGCGGCTGATTGCGGTCAGTCCGCCGATCGTTCCGACATTCCTGACGAGGCTCATCCCTGCGGCCTCGCGTTAGCGGGTCTCAGGCACCATCGCCCGAACTGGCCGGAGGAGCACCGGCGGCGGCTTCCTGCGCCTGTTTCTGCTGGAGCTGCTGGAGGTAAAGCCCCTGGAAATCGATCGGGTCGAGCTGCAGCGGGGTAAACCCGGCATCGCGGGTCGCGTCGGAAATCACCCTGCGGGCGAAGGGGAAAAGGATCCGCGGCGCTTCGGCATAGATGAAGGCGTGTTCCTGCTCCTTGGGCAGATTCCGCAAGCCGATCAGCCCGCAATAGGCGAGCTCGACGATATAGGCGGTGCCCTTGGCCGTCCTGGCCTTGGCGCTGATCCGCAGTTCGACTTCATGGACCTCTTCGTTGATCTGGCGCGAGGCAATATTGAACTGCACGTCGAGCTCGGGCTGCTCGTTCCACTGGAAGCTCTCCGGGGCCTTGGGGTTCTCGACCGAGAGGTCGCGCACATATTGCGAAAGCAGGCCGGCAACCGGTTGCTTGTCGGCGCCATTTGCTCCGGGATCGGGGTTGAGGTTGGTCAGGACGTCGCCTTCTTCGGCCATGATCGGGTCTTTCTCGCAGGAATCTCGAATTGAAGCGCCATTGCGCGGTTCCGGGCGCGCCTAGCACCCATGCCGCATCCCCGCAACGCTTGCGAACCAACCAAATTTTGCGCGGATCATACCGGTGCACCTGTTGTTCATTTGTATTATGTACCTATTTCAGGCACGAATGGAAAATCGGGTGTGCAGATGCACAATGCCCATGGTAAACGGGGTTTAGGACCCAAACTGACGTGATTTACGAAATTGTCATCCTGGCCATGATCGCAGCCTTCCTCGGGCTGAGGCTCTATTCGGTGCTCGGCCGCCGGGCCGAACACGAGGAAGAGCCGATCCCGACTCGCTTCGACCAGCCCGAAGGGCCGGCCGGCCAGGGCCAGCCGCGCCCGGCGCAATCCGCCACGCCGTTCCGTCCGCGCGAATTCGCGGGGCTCCCGTTCGCGGTCGATCACGGACTGCGCGACATTTCCGCGGCCGATCGCAGTTTCGACCTGCTGGCATTCCTCGAAGGGGCCAAGGCGGCCTATAGCATGATCCTCGAAGCCTTCTGGAAGGGCGATCGCGAACTGCTCAAGGATTTGTGCGACAGCGACGTCTATATGAGCTTCATCGGCGCGATCGACGCGCGCGAAGCGGCAGAAGAGACGCTCGACAACCGGCTGGTGCGGATCGAGGAAGTCGAAATCCGTTCGGCCGCGCTCGATGGCAAGATGGCGCGAATCACGCTGCATTTCACCGCCGACATCGCCGCGGTCACCCGCGACAAGGACGGCAATGTCGTCGCGGGCTCGCTCGACGATGCGGTCGAAAGCCACGATGTGTGGACCTTCAAGCGCGATGTCACGTCCGCCGAACCGCACTGGTTGCTCGACGAAACCGACGAGGGCTGATTTCCCGATGGGCGGTCTGGCGCGCGGCTGGGCCATTCTCGCCGCGACCACGCTGCTCGCCGCTTGCGGGCGGGTGATCCCGATTTCCGAGCCGCTGCCCGTTCCCGCCAACGCCCTGCTGGCCGGGATCGCGGCCGGGCCTTCGATCGGCGCGCTCGATCTCAAGCAGGACGATGCCGGGCCGGCGCTGGCGTCGTTCGTCGAAAGCTGCCCCAGGCTGTTGCTGCGCGAAGACACCAGCGGGCTGACCGCGCCGGACGACTGGCGCGCGGCCTGCGTCGCGGCCACCAGCTGGCGTTACACCGATGCGCCGCGATTTTTCGCCGAATATTTCGAGACGGTGCGAGTCGCGCGCGGCGAGGCCTTTGCCACCGGCTATTTCGAGCCCGAGATCGAGGGTGTGCGCGAGCGCCAGCCCGGTTTCGACGTGCCGGTCTATGGCATGCCGCACGACCTGGTCCGCGCCTGGCCCGACGACATGCCTGAGGCCGAGCGGACCGGCCGGCCGCCGCTTGGGCGCTATGACGGCGAGCGGGGTTTCGTCCCCTATTACACCCGCGCCGAGATCGAGGACGGCGCGCTCGCCGGGCGCGGGCTCGAAATCGGCTGGGTGAAGGACAGTATCGAGTTCTTCTTCCTCCAGATCCAGGGTTCGGGGCGGCTGCGCGCACCCGACGGGAGCGTGATCCGGATCGGCTATGCCGGGCAGAACGGACACGGCTACACTGCCATCGGGCGGCCGCTGCGCGAACGCGGGCAGATCGGCGACGGCACCCCCTATCCTACCTCAATGCAGGGGATCATGGGCTGGCTGCGCGATCATCCCGGCGAGGCGCAAGCGGTGATGAACGAGAATGCAAGCTGGGTGTTCTTCCGCGAACTGACCGGGGACGGTCCTCTGGGCGCGCTCGAAGTGCCGGTGAGGGCGCTGAGTTCGGTTGCCACGGATCCGGCCTACGTCCCGCTCGGCGCGCCGGTGTTCCTTGCGATGGACCGCAGCGAGGCCGACGGTCTTTGGATCGCGCAGGATACCGGCGGGGCGATCAAGGGCGTCAACCGCTTCGACACCTTCTGGGGCGCGGGCGCCGAGGCGCGCGCAATCGCCGGGGGGATGAGCGCGCGCGGGCAGGCGCTGCTGCTGCTGCCCAAGGGCACGTTGAAACGTCTCGGCAGGGACTGATGGACCCGCCGCGCGGCCTTACGCGCGAGGAACGCGCCGCGTGGGAGCGGCTGGCGAAGACGGTGGCGCCGCTGGCGAAAGTTCCTCCTCGGAACGGGGAGGGGGACCAGCCCCGGACTGGTTTCGGGGATGGTGGAGGGGCACCTGCCAAGATCGCTACTCCGCCACGCACGAAACGACCGCACCTGCCCCTCCACCCCCGGCCTGAGGCCGGCGGTCCCCCTCCCCCGTTGGGGGAGGATCGACGGGGTCTCGACTCAAGCTGGGAGCGGAAATTGCGCGGGGCGAAGATCGAACCCGATTTCACCCTCGACCTGCACGGCCTTACTCTCGATGCCGCCCATGCGCGGCTGACAGGTGGGCTGGCGCAAGCCAAGGCGATGGGCGCGCGGCTGGTGCTGCTCGTCACCGGAAAGCCGCGCCCGGTGGAACACGCCGATCGCGGCGAGCGGCGCGGGGCGATCCGGGCGAAAGTGCTCGACTGGCTCGCCGCCGGTCCGCATGGAGCGGACATCGCTGCGATCCGCCATGCCCATCGCCGGCATGGCGGGGAGGGCGCTTTGTATATAATACTCAAGCGACGCCGCTGATTGCCGCGAGGGAGGGAGTGCCGTGACCATGCCTGCCGAGGCCTTGATTCCTGCGCGCAGCCGCCCGTTCCGCCCGTCCTTCTTCGTCTCGATGACGCTGGCGATGTGCTTTTTCGTGTTCGGCGGGTTCGGGATGCATTCCTTCGTGCCGGCGCTGCAGGGCAATTTCCCGCCCGCGCCGCCGGTGGTGCATCTGCACGCCGTGCTGTTCGTCAGCTGGATGCTGCTGCTGGTGACGCAGGCCGGGCTGGTGAGCGCGGGCAATGTAAAGCTGCACCGTTCGCTCGGCCTGTGGGGCGTGGCGCATGGCACGGCGGTCATCATGATGGGCCTGGCGATGCAGCTGATCGCCTCGGGCGCGGGGTATTTCGCCGGACGGCCGCCGGGAACCGACGGACTCTATCTCGGCCTGCTCGCCTTCGCGGGCTTTGCCGTCATGTTCACCATGGCGATCCGCAATCGCGACCGCCCGCAGATTCACAAACGCATGATCCTGTTCGCGATGCTCCCGGTGATCCCGCCCGGCGTGAACCGTTTCTGGGCGAACGCGCTGGGGCTCGACGATCCGATCCCGACCTTCTGGCTCTATCTCACGCTATGGAGCATGGCGGCGGCGATCCTCATACAGGAGAAGCGCAGCACGGGGAGGATCGGTCGCTATTCGCTATTCGGGGCAGGATGGATTTTGCTGGAGGGCCTGGTCCACGAGGCGGTCGTCGGCTCGGCCTGGTTCGACCAATTTGGCGGCGCGATCCTGAGCCTGGTTCACTATCGCTAGCTTGGGTCTATAAGTCGATCGACCGGCGCAACGCCCGGTCATGGGGGAGAGAGAAACCGTGAGAATCGTCCTTGCACTGTGCCTGCTGATCCTGTCCGGCACGCTTGCCAGCCAACCGGCGCTCGCTGCCGACAGTCCGGCGCCAGCCTGCGACCGCGAATGCCTGCGCGGCAAGATCACCGAGGTGCTCTACGCCTTGGTCGAACATGACACCGGCAAACTGCCCGTCGCCCCGACGCTGCGCGTCACCGAGGACGGGGTGGAGAAGCCGCTCGCCCAGGTCGGCCTCGTGCGGACGGTCACCAAACTGCGCGGCTATCGCCAGGACATCATCGACGAGCACGCGGGCGAGGCCGTCGCCGGGGTGATGGTCGAGGAAGCCGGCGCGCCGGTGATTCTCGCGCTGCGGGTGAAGGTCGATAGCGAGGCCAGGCTCAGCGAGCTCGAACTGGTGGCGACGCGCAGCCGGGCCGACGGGCTGCTGTTCAACATCGATGGCTTCGGCGGTGCGGCCACGCGGGCGATGAGCTACGTGCCGACGCCGGACCAGCTCGAAACCCGCGACGAGGCCATCCGGATCGCGATGCATTACCCGCGCGGGCTCTCCAACGGCGAGACCTTCAACGCGATCGGCACGCCCTTTTCCGCCAGCGCCTATCGGCTCGAAAACGGCGCGCTGATGGCCGGGCCGGGCTGCAGCTTCGCGCCCGGCTGCGCGGATATCGGCAACCAGTCGCTGGCGATCTTCAAGACGCTCGGCCGGGTGACGGTGCGCGACATCGTGGTCGACGAGCGCCTCGGCATCGTGATGATGCGCCTGTCATGGAACGTGCGCGGGCCGGGCTCCGACCGGCTCACCGCGTGGGAGATGTTCAAGGTCTATGACGGCCAGATCCACATGGTCGAGGCCTATATCCGGCTGTTCCCGCCGGAGCTCGACCTCGGCGGCTGGCCGATCGCCGAGGGGATCGAGCAGCCTTGACATCATCGCCCGCCCTCCGCACGCGTCACCCCGGGCTTGACCCGGGGTCCCGCTTCGATTGATCTGCCCTGATGGATCGCGAGCGACGGGGCGGCTGGGTCTATATCATGGCCGATCGCTACCGCGGCACAATGTATGTCGGCATGACCGCGGATTTGGCGGCCCGTATCAATCAGCATCGTACCGGCACCGGATCGGATTTCTGCGTGCGATACGGCCTCAAGCACTTGGTCTGGGCCGAACGCTGCGACGCGATCGAAGACTGCATCACTCACGAGAAGCGCGTGAAGCGCTGGCGCCGCGTATGGAAGTTCGACCTGATAGAAAAGGCAAACCCCGACTGGGCCGATTTGTTCGACCAGTTGGCGGGCGTCTAGCGGGGCCCCGGATCAAGTCCGGGGTGACGAAGAATTGAGTGATTCGCCTACCCGCACTGCGCGTTCTGGTCGCGCTACCGGGTTCCCATCTGGGCACGGTCGAGCAGTTTGTGATCCGCCAGCACCAGCGCCATCATCGCTTCGACCACCGGGGTTCCGCGAATCCCGACGCAGGGATCGTGGCGGCCCTTGGTCGAAAGCTCGGTCGCTTCGGATTTCCCGTTTTCATCCGGGCGCGTAATCGTTTCGACCGGGGTCAGGATCGAGCTGGTCGGCTTGAACGCCACCCGCACCACCACCGGCTGGCCGGTCGAGATCCCGCCCGCGATCCCCCCGGCATTGTTGGCGAGGAATTCCGGACCTTCCGTCCCCGGACGCATCGGGTCGGCATTCTGCTCGCCGGTGAGCCGTGCGGCCCCGAACCCGGCGCCGATCTCGACCGCCTTCACCGCATTGATCCCCATCATCGCCCCGGCCAAATCGGCGTCGAGTTTGGCGTAGATCGGCGCGCCCCAGCCGGCCGGGACGCCGGTCGCCACGCATTCGACCACCGCGCCCAATGACGAGCCCGCCTTGCGCGCATCGTCGACCAGCCGCTCCCAGCGTTTGGCCGCCGCGGCATCGGGGCAGAAGAACGGATTGTTGCCGATTTCGGCCGCGTCGAATTTCGCATGGTCGATCTCGTCGCCGCCGATTTCGCAGACATAGGCGATCAGCGCGACTTCGGGGATCACCAGCCGCGCCACCGCGCCCGCCGCGACCCGCGCCGCCGTTTCGCGCGCCGACGAACGCCCGCCGCCGCGATAATCGCGAAAGCCGTATTTGGCGTCATAGGTGAAGTCCGCATGGCCCGGGCGATAGGCCTTGGCGACTTCGGAATAATCCTTCGATCGCTGGTCGACATTCTCGATCATTAGCGAAATCGGCGTGCCGGTGGTCCTGCCCTCGAACGTGCCCGAGAGGATCCGGACCGCGTCGGGCTCCTGGCGCTGGGTGGTGAATTTCGACTGGCCGGGCCTGCGCGCATCGAGGAACGGCTGGATCGCCCCTTCGTCGAGCGCCAGCCCCGGCGGGCAGCCGTCGACCACCACGCCCAGGGCAGGGCCGTGGCTCTCCCCCCAGGTGGTGAAGCGCAGCACGCGTCCGGATGTGTTCACGCTCATGGCGCTCGCCTTTGGCGCAGTTGCGGGCAAGTGTCCATAATGACTGGACCATATGGCGGTGGCGCGATAGGAACAAAACATGATCGCAAAGCTGAAGGGGCTGCTTGACGAGACCGGCGCGGACTGGGCGGTGATCGATGTCGCGGGCGTCGGCTATCTCGTCCATTGTTCGGCCAGGACGCTGGCCGCGCTGGGGGAGGCTGGCGAGGCGGTGACGGTCTTCACCGATTTGCAGGTGAGCGAGAACGACCTGCGCCTGCTGGGCTTTGCCGAAAGCGCCGAGCGCGACTGGTTCCGCCTGTTGACGCAGGTGCAGGGGGTCGGCTCCAAGGTCGCGCTGGCGATCCTCTCGGCGCTCACCACCGGCGAATTGCGCGATGCCTGCGCCGCGGGCGATGCCGCGCAGGTTGCGCGCGCGAACGGGGTGGGCCCCAAGCTCGCCGGGCGGATCGTCAATGAGCTTCGCGACAAGGCCGGCGCGCTGCCGGGCGGGGGCGGGGTGGCCGCAGTGGCAGTATCCCCAGCGGGCTCGGCCAGCGCCGATGCGGTCTCGGCGCTGCAGAATTTGGGCTTCAAGCCTGCGGTGGCGGCCTCGGCGGTCGCCCATGCCCAGGGCGAATTGGGCGTGGACGCCGGACTCGACCAGCTGGTGCGGCTGGCGCTGAAGAGGGCGGCGGGGTGAGTAGCGCCATCCCCTATCGTCACCCTGAACTTGGTTCAGGGTCCATTTCGCCACTGATCGGGAGGGCGACGGGATGAACCGCCCCGACCGATACAGGAATGGCCGGGAGGCGGATGGGTTTGCCATGATCGGCAATCCCGAGCTTGCGGAAGTCGGCCCCGGGCTCGACTGGCGGCACGCGAGATGACTTTCGCGATCCTTTGGGAATATGATGTCCCTCAAGCCAACAGAAAGGCATTCGAGGCAGCCTATGGCCCGGCGGGGCCATGGGTGGAATTGTTCTCCAGGTCGAATGGTTACCTTGGCACATCGCTGCTTCGCGACGGCGCCCGTTACCTGACGGTCGACCGCTGGCATGCTCAAGCCGATTTTGAGCATTTCCGGCGTGAATTCGAGGAGGCATACGATTCGTTGGATCGCAAGCTGGAGGGGCTGGCAAGCAACGAAACCCGCCTCGGGGTTTTCGAAGAGATCGAGTCATGACCGCCAACCCCGACCTCACCCCCGATCGCCAGCCTGACGATCCCGATGCCGCGCTGCGGCTTCTTCGTCATGTTGGACTTGTTTCAGCATCCATTTCGCCACAGATGTGGAAGGCGGCGAGATGATTGGCTCTCCCCGTTCCTTTGTCATTGCTTTGGTGATTTTGGCGTCAACGTCGATTTGGAATCCGGCAAGTGCGTGCATGGCGAATGGTCCGGATGGATACAGCTCCGGATTAATTTGGCAGAACAGACCCAAAGAGATTCCCGAAGACTCACGAGTACTGAAGGTCAGCTTCAAGCGGAGCATTGAGGAATCCGGGGGCTTTGTCGCACGTGTCCTAGAGGGACCTTCTAATATGGTCGGGCGCGATTATCGCTTCATGCCTGAAAGCTCCAGCTCCTGCGTGGGACTTGGAGGCAGGGTAGGTTACATCGTGGTGCGATGGCATACCGTCGAACTTACGGTTGGTGCCAAGTCTGCAAGATTTCTCCCGGCGCTGGACTTCGAACCGACCTATTTCAACGAATTCCA
>NZ_DBNHSF010000012.1:0-8900 GCF_057143545.1 Candidatus Andeanibacterium sp. | reverse complement strand
TCGGGCGGGGCGCTGGTCCCGGCGCTGACCATCCTGTTGACCATATTCATCGCGCTGTTTGCATTCGCCCTGATCACGGGGCGCACCAGCATCACCATCCGCTCGCTCACCCCTCGCATGGTCACTTTCGGGCTCGTGATCACGTTCGCGACCAGCTGGCTCGCCTACCAGGCGGTCGTGTGGCAGCTGGCGACGTTGGCGCCCGACCAGATCGCCTCGGTCATGCTGGGCACGGAAGGGCCCGCGACCCAGGTGTTCGCCGACAAGATCGACCTGGTGTTCGCCGCGATCCAGGAAGCGACCAGCCAGCAAGGCCAGCCGACGCCTGAGCAAGTCACCACCTTCTCGCCGCAGGGCCTGTTGTGGATGGGCTCGACCCTGCTGCTGCTCGGCACGCTCGGCCTGCTGGTGACCGCGCGGATCGCGCTTGCGGTGCTGGTCGCCATCGGACCGGTGTTCGTTGTCATGGCGCTGTTCCCCGCCACAAGAGGCCTGTTCACCGGCTGGCTCAAGGGCCTCGTGATGCTGGCGATCGCGCCGCTGTTCGCGGTGGTCGGCGGGACGATGATGCTCGAACTGGCGGTCCCGGTCCTGTCGGGCCTGTCGCCGACCCCCGGCAGGATCGATCCGCGCGCCGCGATGGCCTTCTTCATGATCGGCGCGGTGCATGTCGCGCTGATGGTGCTGATGCTCAAGGTAGCCAGCACCATGGTCGGTGGCTGGCGGGTATTCGGCATGGCCGATGCCGCCCCTCGCGAAGGGCGCGACGGCACCGTTTCGCACGCCGGCGCCGCAACCGCACTGGCAGTCGCCGAGCGGCGCCAGGGCCGCAGCGAGCAGGCCGCTCCGACAACAACGCGCCGGGCGAGCGTAACGGCCGTCAGCGCGAGCGTGGCCGCCAACGACATTTCGGGCGGACCGGCGATCGTGACCCGCGAAACCAGGCTGATCGGCGGCGGAGCCTCGCCGCTCAATCCGTCCCCACCCATGTCATCGCGCGCCAAGGGCATCGGCAGCCGCTTCCGTGCTGCACCCGCGCGCCTTTCGGAGAAAGTGAAATGAACCGCGCTATCGCCCGCGCAAGCCTTGCCGCCCTGCTCCTGACGAGCACCGGCCAGCTGAGCGCCGAGGAAGTGGTCCAGCCGATCGGTCAGGAAGCTCCTGCCAAAAGGGCCGACGGCCGATTGGTCGAACACCTTTACGATCCCTACGAAGTCGTGCTGATCGAAGGCAAGCCGCGGGTCCAGGCGACTATCGCCTTCGAAGAGAACGAGCAGATCGAAAATGTCGCGATCGGCGATTCGGCCGCCTGGCAGGTGACGCCCAACAAGCGCGCCAACCTGTTGTTCGTGAAGCCGCTGTCCGACCGGGCCGAAACCAACATGACCGTGGTCACGAACCTGCGGACTTATCTGTTCGACTTGGTCGCGAAGCCCAATGCCAATGCGCTCTATGTGCTGCGGTTCACCTATCCCGAAGAGCCGGAAGCAGACGTCCCGCTTCCCGGTACGGCCTCCGATATCGAAATGCTCGCCGCCAGCGATCCCTATGCCGTGAGCGATCCGGCCCTGCTCAATTTCGACTGGAAACGGACCGGCGATGCCACGCTGTTCCCGCAGCAGGCCTATGACGACGGCGATGCAACCTTCCTCACCTGGGAAAGCGACCGGCCGATCCCGGCGATCCTGGTGAAGGACAGGGAAGGCACCGAAGGCCCGGTCAATTTCGCCGTGCGCGGCGAAACGATCGTGGTCGATGGCGTGCCGCGCGAGATTGTCCTGCGTTCGGGCGACGAGACTGCGGTGCTGATCAATGAAGGCCCGATCCGCAGGGCCAGCGAAGCCGGCGATGCCTCGCTGGCGATGAACCGGGGGAACAAGTGATGCGCCTCGCGATGCAACTGCCCGAAAAGAAGGACAGCTCCGGCAGGCTCGATGCCGATCCGCGCGAAGACCTGTCGGCAGAAGTGATCGACCTCGCCAGCCGCAACTCCTTCCCGACCGTTGCCCAGCAGAAAAAGGGCTCGGATGCGCTGGGGCTCACGGCCGGTATCGCGGTTGTGGCACTGCTTGGCGCGGTAACCCTGTGGGGCCTCAATTCGTCCCGCCAGGAGGCGCAGCAATTCGCCCAACCGGCCCAGCAGCCGCAGGCGATTCCCGAGGTCCCGATCCCGGACGTGCCGCCCGAAGCGATTACCCAGGCCGAGCCGGAACTGCTCGTGGCACCACCGCCGCTGCCGGATCCGGAACCTTCTGCCGTCCTCGCCAACAACCCGGTCAGCATGGTCAATCCCTATGCGACCCCGACCGTCGTCTTCGACGGCAGCGCCCTGCCCGCACCGGTTGCCGTGCCCGCTGGCGAGGGCGCCGCCCCGGCAACCGGCAGCTCGGCGGGCGATTTCGCCAGCCGGATCGGTGTCGGTGGGGGCCCGGCCCAGGCCGCGCGGCAATTCGACCCGCAGACCACCGTCACCCAGGGGACGCTGATCCCGGCGGTGCTCGAAACCGCGATCAACACCGATGTGCCGGGCTATGTCCGCGCGGTGGTGAGCCAGGATGTGCGAAGCTATGACGGAAGCAAGGTCCTGGTGCCGCGCAGCTCGCGCCTGATCGGGCAGTACCAGTCCGGCCTCCAGGCGGGGCAGAAGCGCGCCTATGTCATCTGGACAAGGCTGATCCGGCCCGACGGCATCTCGGTCGACATTTCCTCGCCCGCGACCGATTTCGCCGGGATGACCGGCCTGCCGGGCGATGTGAACAACCACTTCTTCAAGCGCTTCGGCTCGGCCATGCTGTTGTCGGTGGTCACCGGCCTGACAACCGTCGCGACCGGCGGCACGGCGGGTATCATCCTCGCCGGGGGCGGACAAAGTGCGGCGGCCGCGGCGGTCCAGCAGGACAGCAAGATCGGGCCGACCGTCAGGGTCCATGTCGGGGCCCCGATCCGGGTGTTCACCGCCCGCGACCTCGATTTTTCGCGCGCGCCGGCAATCTGAGCGTCGCACGATGAGCGCTTCGGTTCATACCATCGCCCAGGACGAAGGCCCGGACGCGGCCTTCGTTCCGCCTGAGGGGGCCAGGAGCGTCTATCTCGACGCCTATCTGGCGCCGTTCCGGCGCTGGCTCGAACGCGACAGCGTCACCGAAATCCTCGTCAATTCGCCCGGCGAAGTGTGGATCGAGGATGCCAGCCAGCCCGGCATGCAGCGGATCGCGGCGGCCGAGATCACCGACCAGCTGGTCCAGCGCCTCGCCGAACAGGTTGCGCGGGTCAGCCACCAGGGCATCAATCGCGAGCACCCTCTGCTTGGTGCGACCTTGCCGGATGGCGCCCGGATCCAGTTCTGCGGACCGCCCGCGACAAGGCAGCACTGGGCGATGGCGATCCGCCGCCACCGCCGGCTCGACCTGCCGCTCGATGCCTATGATGCGGGGCCGCTGACCCACGCCGTCGAAGGCGACATGCCCGATGCCGAGGCGCAGCCGATCGCCTTCCTCCGCGCGGCGATCGCCCAGCGCAAGACGATCCTGATTTCGGGCGGGACCTCGACCGGCAAGACGACCTTCCTCAACGCGATGCTGGGCGAGATACCAAGCGAAGAGCGGGTGGTGCTGGTCGAGGACACCCCCGAGCTCAGACTACCGGGCGCTAACGGGGTCGGACTGGTCGCGGTGAAGGGCGAACTGGGAGAGGCCAAGGTCACCCCCAACGAACTGCTGCAGGCGGCCTTGCGCCTCCGGCCCGACCGGATCGTGCTGGGCGAATTGCGCGGCGCCGAGAGCGTCAGCTTCCTGCGAGCGATCAACACCGGCCACCCCGGTTCCTTCTCGACGATCCATGCCAACTCGCTGCGCGGCGCGCTCGACCAGCTGGCGCTGATGGTGATGCAGACCGGGATCGGCCTCTCGCGTTCGGATACGATCGCCTATGCTTCCTCGGTGATCGATGTGGTGGTCCAACTGGGCCGCAACGCGGGCAAACGCGGAATTTCGCATATCGCGCTGAGCCGTGATCTGGTTTGACATCTTCCTGAAATTGCTGCGATAAATGTGACCGGCTTGTGTGACAGGTCGTCGGCGCTCGACGCAAGTTTCACAAAACTGTAACATTGGACCAGCAATCCTCCGGACAATCCAGGCCGCCAGCAAGGAACATGGGTACCCAACTCGAGATCGATACGGCCGTTGAAGCCCCGACAGAGCGCTATTTCAACCGCGAGCTGAGCTGGCTTACCTTCAACGAACGCGTCCTCGCGGAAGCCCGCAACCAGAATTACCCGCTGCTCGAACGCCTGCGCTTTCTGTCGATATCGGGCAGCAATCTCGACGAATTCATAATGATTCGCGTGGCGGGGCTGGCCGGACAGGTCCAGCGCAATATCGCCACGACTTCGCTCGACGGCCGCACCCCCTCGCAGCAGCTGGTGGCGGTGCGCGAAGCGATCGACGATCTTGAAATCCACCAGCAGGCGACGTGGCGCGAATTGCGCCCGTTGCTGGCCGAGAATGGCATCCATGTCGCCGATGAAGGGCGGATCGACGCCGCCGCCGAGCGCTGGCTGCGGGATTATTTCATCGACGAGATTGCCCCGGTCATCACCCCGCAGGCGATCGACCCGGCGCACCCGTTCCCGTTCATCGCCAATACCGGGATCGGGCTGCTGTTCAATCTGACCCGGCTGGCGGATGACGAGCAGGTCGTGGAAATGGTCCTGGTGCCGAATTCGCTCCCGCGCTTCGTGCGCGTCCCGGGCGAGGAGGCAACCTATATCAGCGTCGAGAACCTGATCTGCCGCCACGCCGACATCCTGTTTCCCGGCTTCAAGGTGAAGGGCGACGGCGCTTTCCGGGTTCTGCGCGACAGCGATATCGAGGTCGAGGAGGAAGCCGAGGACCTGGTCCGCTTCTTCCGCACGGCGATCCAGCGGCGGCGGCGCGGCAAGGTGATCCTGCTCGAACTGCAGGACGATTTCGATCCCGATGCCGAACAATTGCTGCTCGACCAGCTCGGTCTCGACGATGCGATCCTGACCAAGACCGACGGACTGATCGGCCTTTCGGGCCTGTCGGCCATCGTCGAAGGCGAGGACCGGCCCGATCTCAAATGGAAGCCATACACGCCGCGCTATCCCGAACGGGTGCTCGAACACGATGGCGATTGTTTCGCGGCGATCCGCGACAAGGACATCGTCGTCCACCACCCCTATGAGAGTTTCGAGGTCGTGGTCGATTTCATCCGCCAGGCGGCGGTCGATCCCGATGTCGTGGCGATCAAGCAGACGCTCTACCGCGCCGGGGCGCAATCGCCAATCATCCAGGCGCTGATCGCCGCAGCGGAAGAAGGCAAGTCGGTCACCGCGGTGGTCGAGCTCAAGGCCCGGTTCGACGAGGAGCAGAACCTGCTCTGGGCGAGCCAGCTCGAACGCGCCGGAGTGCAGGTGATCTACGGCTTCGTCGACTGGAAGACCCATGCCAAGGTGTCGATGGTGGTGCGCCGCGAGGAAGGCAAGCTGCGCACCTATTGCCACTTCGGGACCGGCAATTACCATCCCCAGACTTCGCGGATTTATACCGATCTCAGCTTCTTCACGGCCGACAACAAGCTCGGCAAGGATGCCGCCAAGCTGTTCAATTTCATCACCGGCTATATCGAGCCGCGCAAGACCAAGCAGCTGGCGATCTCGCCGATCGGCCTCAGGTCCAAGCTCTACGAGCTGATCGACAAGGAGATCGAGAACGCCCGCGCCGGGAAACCGGCAGTGATCTGGGCCAAGCTCAACGCGCTGACCGATGGCGGGATGATCGACCGGCTTTACCAGGCCAGCCAGGCCGGAGTACGGATCGACCTTGTCATTCGCGGCATTTGCTGCCTCAAACCCGGCGTTCCCGGCCTGTCCGAGAACATCACCGTGAAGTCGGTGATCGGGCGGTTCCTCGAGCACGCCCGGATCTGGGCTTTTGCTAACGGCTTCAACATGCCAAGCCACCGCGCCCGCGTGTTCATCTCGTCGGCCGATGCGATGGAGCGCAATCTCGATCGCCGGGTCGAGGCGCTGGTGCCGATCAAGAACCCGACGGTGCATGACCAGGTGCTGCAACAGGTGCTGCTGGCAAATTTGCTCGACACCGAACAGAGCTGGCTGCTCAGGCCCGACGGCTCCTATGAGCGGCTCAAGACCGGCGAAGGCGAACGCCCGTTCAACCTGCACCGCTATTTCATGACCAATCCGTCCCTTTCGGGCCGCGGAACCGCGCTCGACGAAGGTGCGAAAGTCCCCAAGCTCGCTCTGCGCAAGGGCGGTGTCTGAGTGCTGCAGAACGGGGCATGCCTGTGATCGGAGACACGGATACGGCATTTCCCAATGCCGTCCCCCATCGAGCGGTCATCGATATCGGCTCCAATACGGTCCGGCTGGTGGTCTATGGCGGCGCGCAGCGGGCGCCGACCGTCCTGCTCAACGAAAGGGTCGTCGCACGGCTCGGTTCCGACCTGAGGCGAACCGGAAAAATCCCCGAAGCGGCGATGGAAGTCGCCCTTGCCGGCTTGCGCCGGTTTCGCCGGATCATGACCGACCTCCACGTCAACGAGGTCGATGTCATCGCCACGGCCGCTCCGCGGCTGGCCGACAATGGCGGCGAATTTCTCGAAAGGGTGAGCGCGTGCGGGTTCAGGCCGAACCTGCTCTCGGGCGAGGAGGAAGCCCGCACCAGCGCGATGGGCGTAATCGGGGCGTTCCCGGGGGCCGAGGGAGTCGTCGCCGATCTCGGCGGCGGCAGCCTTGAACTGATCGAAATCCGCAACGGCGAGTGCACCCATGGCGTCAGCCTGCCGCTGGGCACATTGCTACTGCCGGACTTGCGCTCGAAGGGCTCCGCCCATTTCAAGCGCAAGATCAACCGCGCGCTCAAGAACGAGGACTGGGCGCACGAAATGACCGAGCCGCTCTACATGGTGGGCGGAACCTGGCGAGCGCTCGCCAGTTATGCGATGCACGAGGCGCGCCACCCGCTGACCGACCCGCACGGGTTCGAGCTCGATGGCCATGCCGCGCTCAAACTGGCCAAGCGCGTCAGGCGGACCGATCCGGCGAGGCTGAGCATTTTGGGGGTCACCCCGATGCGCGCCGAAATGCTGCCCGACGCAGCCGCGCTGCTCTACCTCCTGTTGCAGAAGCTGCAGCCGACCAGGCTGGTCTTTTCCTCATGGGGCCTGCGCGAAGGCCGGCTGTTCGACCGGCTCGATCCCGCGGCCAAGGCCCAGGACCCGCTGCTATCCGGAATCGCGTGTTTTGCCGCCCCTCGCGGCGGGCCGCCTACCCTGGCAACCCGGATTGCCGGATGGACGGTGGACGCCCTTCCGCATGACGGCGGCGGTTCGGAGAGAGTGCGTCTGGCGGCAACCATGCTGGCGCTTGCCTCGATGCAGATCGAACCGAACCTGCGGCTCAAGCAGGCGATTAACTGGGCGCTCTACAAGCGCTGGATCGACCTGTCGGACGAAGGCAGGGCGATGATCGCCGCGGCGCTGTCCGCCAATTGCGGACAGCCCGAGCTGCCTCCCGAACTCCTGCGACTGGCGAGCGGGAAGCGCCTCGACGAGGCGGTCTGCTGGGGCCTCGCCATCCGGCTGGCGCGCAGGCTGGGCGCCGGTTCGCGCAGCTCCCTGCGCAACAGCGCGCTCGAAATCCACCATGGCAAGCTGGTGCTGTTTCTCGCCGAAAGCCATGCCGACCTGTGGGCCGAACATGTCGAGCAGGACCTCGCCAACCTAGCCGGCAGGCTCGGCCTCGAACCGGGCATGGAAGTGGTTCCGAACGACAGCCTGTTCGATCGTAACCGGTTCGAAATCCCCCAGCGCGCACCGCGCCAGGATGCCTGAATCTACCAGGGACCGGTAATCGCGAATGTGGTGGTCGGGCTGAAGGCGTTGACGAACATGGTCCTGCCGTCGGGCGAGAAACAGGCCCCGGCCAGCTCGGACTGCAGATGCAGCCTGCCGAAATCATAGGCTTCGCCAAGCAGGTTTATCCCGCGCAAATGATTGTCGACCGGATCGGTATACTGGTCCTCGCACACGATCAGGTGGCCATTCGGCGCGACACACAGATTGTCGCCGTAATTGAACTGGTCGGGCGAGGTGGATTCGAAGAACAGTTGCAGGCGGTCCTGCCCGCCCGCGCCTGGCTGGAGCCGGAAAATCTGGCCGAGTTTGGCCGCCCCGCCCGAAGTGCAGCAGAAATAGAGCTCGCCATCGCCCATCCACAAGCCCTCGCCGCGGGCAAACAGCGCCGCGCCATTCGAACGGCCCTGGATGCGAACATCGTCTGCAAGGCTGTCGGGCCTATCGATATCGACCCATTCGGCATCGTGCCAAGCGCCGACCGACATGCCCGCGGACGACCAGTTGCGCGTATCCGCGCTGCTGCCCCCGATCGCCAGCGCCTGCAGTCTGCCGCCTTCGGCCAGGCGTCCGCGGACATTGGGAATGAAACGGTAGAAAAGCGAATCGTCGCGGTCTTCGGTCATATAGACAATTCCCGAAGCCGGATCGACGCAGGCAGCCTCGTGGTTGAAGCGGCCCATCGCCTTGAGCGGTAGCGGATCGACCAGTCCTTCCGCATCGGCGGGCACTTCGAACACATAGCCATGTGCCTTGCCCAACGGCCCGCCCGCCGAGATCACGAATTCCTCGCAGGTGAGCCAGCTTCCCCACGGCGTAATGCCGCCGGCGCAATTGCGGATCGTTCCCGCGAGCGAGCGGTACTGGCGCTCGACCTGAAGCGTGTCTGGATCTAGCACGATTGTGGTCGTGCCTCCGGGAAGGACGAACGATCCCTTGATGACCGTGCCGTCATACAGGGTCTGTTCGCCGTCGAAGCGATCGTAGCCGGTCGTGAGCGT
>NZ_DBNHSF010000011.1:0-4695 GCF_057143545.1 Candidatus Andeanibacterium sp. | reverse complement strand
CCCTGCAGCATATCGTCGTCGGTCGAGAAGTTCAGGCGAACTTCCTGACTCCAGGCGCTGTGCTCAAGCCTGTTGTCGAGCTGGGCGATCGGGATCGGGGTTGCGTCCTGGTCCTGGCCCCATTTGGAGGTATAGGCCCGGTACGAACCGATATAGACCAGCTGCAGATTGTCGTTGAGGTCGAGGGTAATGTTGCCATGGAGGCCCCAGCCTTCGAATTCGGTGATCGGCAGCGCGAAATAGGGCTTGTAGGGTGCCTGCGGGTTCGGCTCCATCCCGTCCATGAAGGTCGAATAGCTGACGAACCGCGCATCGTAGCCGTTGATCTTACCGCCGACATTGGCGGTGTCGCAGCTATAGGGACCGGATGGGACGAAGGCGCAGCTCAACTGCACCGGCATCCCGTCGGTGCCGACCAGCCACGGGATCGGATTGATGATTACCCAAGGAGCGCCGGGCAGATTGTAGTCCCGATAGCTGCCTTGCGAATCCACCGAAACCGAGGGGTTGACCGAGAATGGATCGAAGAAATCCGACGACACGCCGGGCGGCGTTGTATTGCCCGCAGCGATCAGGACCGTCGGGACCGCCTGCGAATCTTCGCGGGTGTAATCGCCCGAGATATTGATCTCGATATTGGAACCTTCGTAGCGCAGTGCCGCACGACCGGCGACAAGGTTTTCGCCGCCCATCGCCTCGTAATCGACATTGTTGTAAGGACCACGGCCGATCGTCGGGACGTTCGAATCGGGGTGCAGCGGTCCGTAATCGAGCATCGCGACATAGCCGTCCTTGCTGCGGCTCATGCCCGAGATACGCATCGACACATTGTCGGTGATCGCCATGTCCGCCATGCCGCGCACCGCGACCATGTCGTAGGAACCATATTCGACTTTCAGCGAACCCGAACCGTCACCGCGCGGCTTTTGCGAGAACAGCTTGATCGAACCGCCGATCGAGTTCTTGCCGGCCAGCGTGCCCTGCGGGCCGCGCAGGATTTCGATACGCTCAAGGTCGATCAGTTCGAGCAGCGAGCTCGACAGCGTCGGAATGAACACGTCGTCGACATAGACGCCGACGCCCGGATCGAGTGCGTAGTTGAAGTCAACCTGGCCGACGCCGCGGATAAAGGCGATCAGGCCCGAACCGCCGTTCTGCGGTTGCGGCCGCAGCGAGACGTTCGGTGCCTGCGCCGCCACCTCCTCGATGCCGGTCTGGCCGCGCTGGTCAAGCAGTTCGGCGTTCACCGCGGTGATGGCGATCGGCGTATCCTGGACATTGGCTTCGCGGAATTCGGCGGTAACAACGATTTCGACATTCTGCGCGACGGCTGGCGTAGTCAACGTCGCGGCGACCGCGATCGAAGATACGACGCCCAAAGACTTGAGCTTCATGAAAGCATCCTCCCACTCCAGGTCCGGAATGGCCTGGTGTCTAGTGTAACCACCCAGCGCCTCTTCCGGTTGCCCGGTACAAGAGCGATGGATCAATCAGGAGATTGCAGGGCAGCATGCGCCAAGCGCATCCTGCCTCCTCTCCTCGGGTCATCACCTAACGATATATTCGCTCAAGGCATAGGGTTTCCGCGAAATATTGCTGCGGCTTGTCGACGAATGTAACCATTGGGCAACACTCGATTTCGATGGGAACTATCTCCCGGAAGGCAAAAATCGCCCGCGATCAGGGGCCCGGGCTTGCTGAAGCCCTGCAAGCCAGCCAATAATCGCGGCCAATCGGCAAGGGTCTTCGTACAAACCCTTGGATTCTTTGGGAGAAGACCTTGTCTGAAGCGAAATCAGCGATAGCTCCAGCTGCCACTGGCCAGGGACGCCATTCTTCCGCCTACGAATACCGGGTCCTGCTGCTGCTCGGGCTGGCGTTCGGCTTCGCCTATTTCGACCGGATGGCGCTGACCTTCCTCGCACCCTTCGTGCAGGACGACCTCGGATTGAGCAACGAACAGATCGGCTGGGCCAATTCCGGCCTTTCGCTGACCTGGGCGCTCGGGGCATTCCTGATCGGCTTGTGGTCCGATGCGATCGGCCGGCGCAAGCCGTTCCTGATCGGCGCGTTGCTGCTGTTTTCGGTCTGCTCGATCCTGTCGGGCCTGTCCTGGAGTTTCGAGACACTGCTTGCGACCCGCGTGGTGATGGGGGCGGCCGAAGGGCCGTTCCTGCCGATCTGCCTGGCGATCATGGCTGCGGCGTCTTCGCCCAACCGCCAGGCGCTCAATGCCGGGATCGTCCAGAACGTGTTCGGCCCGATCGTCGGCACGGCGCTGGCGTCCTTCGTGCTGGTGCGGATCGCGGCGGCATACGATTGGCACGCAGCGTTCTATGTCGCGGGGATTCCCGGACTGGTCCTGGCGGTTCTGATCTGGCGCTATGTCGACGAGCCGCCGCGCGCACCTGTTCCGCCGGAGCAGACGAAGGCAAGAAGTTACCTGCCGGGCAGGAAGCTCCTCCAGCGCAACATCGTCCTGTGTTCGCTGGTCAGCATGTGCGCGGTCGGCTCGGTGGTGATCGGGTCGATCTTCATGCCGCTCTATCTCGATGGCCCGCGCGGCTATGCCGACCTTACCTGGAGCAACATCATGACGATCGTCGGCTTCTGCCCGGCGGTCGGGGCGATTGCCGTGGCGCTGCTCTCCGACCGGATCGGGCGCAAGTGGCCTTTGGCCCTTTTCTCCCTGCTGATGGTGATCGCGCCGGTTTCACTCCTCTGGTTCGAGGGATCGGTGGTGGTCCTGACGCTGCTGATGTTCGTCAGTTGGATGGGGCTCGGCACCTTCCCGCTGTTCATGGGCGTGATACCGAGAGAGACGGTCGGGGCGGCGATGGCCGCGACAGCGATGGGAGCGGTGGTGATGATCGGCGAATTGACCGGCGGCGTGTTCGGCCCTCCCATCGCCGGACGGCTGGCGGATCAATACGGGCTCGATTTTGCGCTATATCTCCAGGGCGCGCTGGCCCTGGGCGCGGGCTTCTTCGCGCTGTTCGTTGCCGAAACGCGCTGGAAATCACTGCCCGACGGCACCGATCCGGACGTCGTTTTCGCGTGAGCGAATGGTGGGTTGAAGCAACGATCAAACCGGAACAGAGAGAAGGCAATGGGAAGCAGATGAGCAAATGGGCCTATAGTACCGAAGGATTCCGTCGCTCGGTCTATCGCATCGATGGTGTCGAGACAGTGATTCACGAGATCGGAGAAGGCGAGCCGGTGGTCTATTTCCACGGCGGGGGAACCTATCACGGCTTCGAATGGGCGCGTGACTTTGCCGACAGTTTCCGGATGATCCTGCCCTATCATCCCAATTTTGGCGAAAGCGGCGATGCCGATTTCACCTCGGTCCGCGACTATGTCCTGCATTACGAGATGCTGTTCGCAGCCATGGGGCTCGAACGGTTCCACCTGATGGGGGCTTCGACCGGCGGGCATTTTGCGGCGCGCTACGCCGGTGCGCATCGCGACGAGGTCGACCGGCTGGTGCTCAATGCCCCGGCCGGCCTGCTGAGCGAGAATGCCTCGATCCCGGACTGGTCGAAGATCGACCACGCCCGGACCCCCGAATGGCTGGTGGTCGATACCGAATGGCTCGAGCCCTACTGGCCGCGCGAGCCTTCCAAGGAATGGATGGATTTGCGCCTGCGCGAACTGGGCGCGGTCATGGCCTCGCGTGAGGATTTGCGCGAGACGGATCGCCTGCTGCATGAGGCGCTGGCGGGCTATGAAGGCCCGGTGCTGCTGCTGTGGGGCGAAGCGGACCGGACGGTGCCGACCGGGTTCATTCCCGACTGGCAGGAATTGCTGCCACAAGCCGAGGTGGCGATCATCCCCGATGCCGGGCATCTGCTGCTCGACGAGAGCGTTGCCGCCCGTCTAGCCACGCTCGAATGGCTCAAGCGCGAATAGCGGAGTAAGGATTAGCCATGGGAGAAATTGCAACCAGCCCCAGAGATGTCACGGCGACGATGAAATATGTCGTCCGCGGCGAGAAGGCGACGTTCCATGCCGGCGACCGCGCCAAGAGCTACTGGCCGGGCGAGGAACACGAAGTCGTGATTCACGACATGCGCGCGATTGCCGAGCGGCTGTCGTTCGATCGCAACGGGTTCGTCCTGCTCGAGGAGCCGAGCGCGATCCGGGACTTCTCGGCGAAGGAAAATATCGATGCCTATTGCCGCGAAGTCGAGGCGCTGGTCCAGCGGCTGACGGGTTCGCTCAAGACGGTCAGCTTCGGGCCGATCGTCAGGACCAGCGCGCAGGGCACCCATGGCCATAACCAGCCGGCCTTCGGCGCGCATGTCGATTATGGCGACCGTACCGTGCGCGATTTCACTTACGACCTGCTGCCCAAGGACGAGGCCGAGCGCCTGCTTGAAGGCCGCTACATGCTGATCAATGTCTGGCGCCCGATCGTGCCGGTCGAAAGCGCGCCCTTTGCGCTGTGCGATGCGAGCACGGTGAAGCGCGAGGACTTGTTCGACAGCGAAGTCGTCGGCGGGCTTGGCGATTACAACCGCCGTTCGTTGTGGGGTTTCAACCTCGCCTACTCGCCCGGCCACAATTGGTATTGGGTGCCCGACATGCGGCCCGAGCAAGTGCTGGTGTTCAAGCTGTTCGATTCCGACCCCGACGCAGTCCAGCACACTGCCCATTCGGCGTTCGAACTGCGCGATGCCCCGGCCGATGCCG
>NZ_DBNHSF010000010.1:0-1892 GCF_057143545.1 Candidatus Andeanibacterium sp. | reverse complement strand
ACAGGCAGAGCGGGAGGCACAATGGATGCTGAACCGAGTTCAGCATGACGGATGCGGAAAAGCCGGGCGATAGCAGCGGCGGAGTTGTCTGATATAACCTCTTTGGCACTTTTTTGTTGACATCGTGACGCTATATGGTTAGAAAAGATGAACATCGCGATAGAGCGAGTCGCCGGAAGGCAACTCGTTCGAGTAATTCGAGAGTTCCACGACATGACAGCAAGAGCCAGCAGGCGGCCCCCGTGGGAGGAGCCGTTCCTGACGGCAGTTCGCGCCGGACACACCAATGTGCGAGCTGCGGAACTTGCGGGCGTCAACCGCAGCACGCCCTATTCGCTCAAGCGGCGCGATCCCGAATTTGCCGTCTCGTGGCTTGAGGCCGTTGTGGCTTCGGGGAGGCTACCCAAGTCGAAGAAGCCCGCAAGACCGACGGCTCATTGGCGCAAGGGATTTCTCGAAGCGCTGGCCGAATCGTCGAATGTGAAAGCGGCCGCTGTCCAAGCCAATATTCTTCCGCAGACTGCCTATCGGCTCCGCCGCGCTGATACAGCCTTTCGCACGCAATGGTACGAGGCGCTGCTCGAAGGCTACGAGCATCTCGAAATGGAAACGCTGCACCGCCTGCGGATGGGCACGGCCAAGGACGATCCGAAATTCGACATCGCCAATGCGCTGCGCCTGCTGGCGCTGCACAAGGAAACCGTCGCCCGCGAGCGGGCGCTGCGCGAAGACGAGGACGAGGACGCGATCCTCGCCTCGCTCGACGCCAAGATCGAGGCGATGCGCGCCCGCGAAGAGGAAGCTGCTCGCATATTGATCGCGGCCGCCCAACCCGATGACGGCTGAATTCATCGCCTCGCTCTCGCGCGGGGAGCGGGTTCGCCTGCCTGGCCGCTGGAGCTATTGGCGGCGCAAGGAACAGAAACCTCCGCGCGGCGACTGGCGGCTTTGGCTGATCCTTGCCGGGCGCGGTTTCGGCAAGACCAGGGCCGGCGCCGAATGGGTGCTCGAAGTCGCCCGAACCTGTCCCGATGCCCGGATCGCGCTCGTCGCCGCTTCGCTCGCCGAAGCCCGCGCGGTGATGGTCGAGGGTGAAAGCGGCGTGCTCGCCTGCGCCCCTGCCCGGCGCAGGCCCCAGTTCGAGCCGTCGCTGCGGCGGTTGAGCTGGCGCAACGGGGCAATCGCGACGCTCTATTCGGCAGCCGAGGCCGACAGTCTGCGCGGACCGCAACATTCGCATGCGTGGGCCGACGAGATTGCAAAATGGGACGCGGCCAGCGCTGAAGCGGCATGGGACAATCTGCAGCTTGGCCTGCGGCTTGGAGAAACGCCTCGCGTACTGGCGACCACCACGCCGCGCGCGGTGCCGCTGGTCCACCGGCTGGTGGCGGAATGCGAAGCCCCCGATGGCGTGCTGACGCGCGGCACCACCTGGGACAACAAGGCCAACCTGCCGCCGCGTTTCATCAGCGCGATGCAGCGCGCCTATGGCCGCTCGGCCTTGGGGCGGCAGGAGCTCGAAGGCGAATTGCTCGCTGAGGTGGACGGCGCTTTGTGGAGCCGGGCGCTGATCGAACAGTGTCGAATGACTCCCCCTCCCGTTGGCTGCGCCCAGCTGCGCTTCCAGGGGAGGGGGTCGGGGGGTGGGGAAATGCGGCCTGGCATTCCCCCCTCCCAACGCTGTGGCTTCGCCACGCCTGCGGCTCCCCCCCTGAAGGAGGGAGGGCAATTGGTGCGGATCGTGGTCGGGGTCGATCCCCCGGCCTCGGCCCATGGCGACGAATGCGGAATCGTGGTCTGCGGGCTCGATGAGACCGGGATCGGCCATGTGCTGGCCGATTGCTCGCTCGCGCGCCCGAGCCCTGAAAGCTGGGCGCGCGGGGTTGCCAATG
>NZ_DBNHSF010000009.1:0-1617 GCF_057143545.1 Candidatus Andeanibacterium sp. | reverse complement strand
CTCGCTGGGCGTGGTCACCGGTGTGCCCGGCCTGCCGCGCACTTGGTCGGTTGGTGTCACGAAAAACTGGTAACAACCACAAGGGCGATCATTCGCTCGAAGAAGGGGCGCGGGTCTTCAGGATCCGCGCCCTTTCCTTTTTGGCTGCCGGACAATGCAGCACGAGCGAAAAGCGCGCGACTCGGCGCGTGTCTCAAGGCTGGCGAAACTGCTTGAAATTCAGGCTGGAATGTCGGCGCCTAACGGTTCAACCGCTCGCGGATTTCCTTGCCCGGCTTGAAATAGGGGACCCGCTTGGCGGGCACCGAAACCGCTTCCCCGCTCCTGGGGTTGCGACCGACCCTTGCATCGCGCTCGCGGGTCGAGAACGCCCCGAAACCGCGCAATTCCACGCGTCCGCCTTCGGCCAGCCGGGCCGCGATCTCGTCGAAAAAGATGTCGATCACCTGTTCGACCTCGTCGGCCCGGAGCTCCGGGTTGTCTGCCGCGACTGCCTGCATCAATTCCGATCTGATCATAGTCCCATCCCCGGCGTTGAGGGCGCAATGCGCCGGAATGCTGCCAGCCGAAAACTGCGCCGACGCTATTTCCAACGCAACAAGACTGCCAGAGAGCAAGCGCTTGCGCAATCCGGCTACAAATAAAATCTGATTGAAGTGAAGGGCTTCCTGCCCTCAGGCGGTGTCGAGCAGCTCCGCCGGCTCGATCCCCAGGCGCTCCATGCGGGCGCGAATCTCGGGCCATTCGCGCGCCAGGAAATTCGACCGTTCGGACTGGCGCAGTTTCTCGGCCGCGCCTGCGACGACGAACATGCCGACCCCGCGCTGGACTTCGACCAGCCCGTCGGCCTGGAATTGCTGGTAGGCCTTGGCGACGGTCAGCGGATTGGCGCCCTGTTCGGCCGCGAAGGCCCGCACCGACGGGAGCATGTCGCCCTCGGCGTAGCGGCCCTCGATAATCGCGGCCGCGATCAGGTCGCGAAGCTTGAGATAGACCGGGCGGCTCGATTGCGACATGGCTGGTTCCTTGGCGACGGTCGCGCGCATTCGGCGACGCCGGGTGCTTCAGTGCCATAATACACCGTGTCAGGTCAAGTCGCGCGGGCCGCAGGGAGATACGGTTTCTTGTGAAACAATTGCTTCACAACGGGAAATCTCCCGTTAGTGTGCGCGAAGATGATTGCCGGGCGCTCCCGGCCCAGCATTCCGGGAGACTTCGAACGTGGACCTCGAACAGATCATCGTCGCGGTGGCGGCATCCTTCCTGATCCTGCTGCTGATCGGCGGCGCAACGGTCCTCACATCGTCGAAACAGGAATTCGCGGGGCATCCCAAGGGCCTCTACATGCTGTTCTTTGCCGAAATGTGGGAGCGTTTCTCCTATTACGGCATGCGCGCCCTGCTGATCTTCTATCTCACCCAGCACTGGCTGTTCTCGGACGAAGACGCATCGCTGGTCTACGGCGCCTATACCGCGCTGGTCTATATCGCGCCGGTGCTCGGCGGCTATCTCGCCGACCGCTATCTCGGGCAGCGCAAGGCGGTGCTGTTCGGCGCGGTCCTGCTGACCATCGGCCACTTCCTGATGGCGTTCGAAGGCGAGGGCGCGCTCGGCCAG
>NZ_DBNHSF010000008.1:0-33420 GCF_057143545.1 Candidatus Andeanibacterium sp. | reverse complement strand
CGCTCGCCAGCCATCTCATTCGCGATGTGAGCTCGCAGATCAGCGCGATGGCCTATTTCGTTCTGGCGGCGGGTCCGTCGTATCTCCAGCTCTTCACGATCGCGGGCGGCATCTGGTTACACCACCGGAGAGAAGCGCGCTTCGGCCCATACAGGTCCTGGAGAATCTCCTCGCGCCTTTTGCAGGCGATCGATCCCAAAGGGTATCCAAGAGGCTGATCGATCGCTTTGGCAGTCCCGGCGGCGTCCTGGCGGCAACCCGCTCGCAGCTCGAGGAAGCGGGAGGCGAAGACAGCGACGTTTGCGCGCTCATCTCTGCAGCCCGAGAGCTTGTCGAGTTCGGACTATGCGAAGATCTGCAGGGCACTCCGGTCGATCTGCGTGATCAGCGGCTTCAACGCTACCTGCAGGTGCAACTCGGCAACCGACGGAAGGAATGCCTCTACGTCATCTTTGTCGACGAGAAGTGCAATTATATCAGGGGAGAAACCTGCGGTTCCGGCTCTACGTCGAAACTGGATACGCGCCTTGGCTTGCTGTTTCGCAGGGCAATCGAACTGCGCGCAGCGGGCTTCGTTCTCGCCCACAACCACCCCTCGGGCGATTATCGCCCAAGCAAGCGTGACGTGACATCGACCCGCACCATTGAAGAAACAGCCAAACGGCTCGACTTCGTGCTGCTCGATCACCTGATCGTCACGCGAAGCGAGATCTACAGTATCAAGCAGGAACGGACTCTATGAAACCTCCGCATCCCGAACTCAATGCCGCCGAATTGCGAACGATCGCCAGCCGGCTAATGTTGATTGCCGAGAAGCAGGATCAAGGAAGCTTGGAGAACGGCGTTCTCGAAACTTCTTCGATTTTTGGCGATGAATGTCTGGCGGAAATCGCGCGGGACGAACTCGAGCTGAGAAGGTCACGCCATTGCTTCCTCGATGACGACCTGTTCAGCGAACCCGCCTGGGATATCCTGCTCGACCTGTTTCTGGCGCAGATGGAAGGGCGCGACGTCACTGTTTCCGGCGCTTGCGTGGCATCGGGCGTCCCGCGCACCACGGCGCTCCGTTACATCGACGATCTGGAAGAACGCGGACTGGTCCTGCGGTTCGGGTCGGACACCGATCGCCGGGTACAGCACCTGGCATTTACCCATTTCGGAATGTCGAAGATCAAGCAGACGCTCAGGCATTATGCCGCCATGCGCTTGAGGCGCGACCCGGTGATCGCCGGCGGCCCGCCAAGCCTGACATTGATCAAATAGCTGGCGCGCCCGACAGGATTCGAACCTGTGGCCCCCAGATTAGGAATCTGGTGCTCTATCCTGCTGAGCTACGGGCGCGCGCAAGCCCGCCTTTAGGCAAGCCCGCTGTCTCTGGCAATCAATTGAGTTCGTCTGGCGGGGCGACCGGAAACGGCAATGGAGCAACCGGAACGCCTTCCTCGGCGAGCTCCCGCGCCTCCCGCGCGGTGGCCTTGCCGTGGATCGTTTCGGCCTTTCGTTCGCCATAATGCATCGCGCGGGAATGTTCGGCAAACTTGTCTCCAACCCATTTCGAGGATTTGAGCGCGTCGGCCTGGAGCTCGGCCAGCCTGGCGATTGCCCTGGCCGCCTCCGCAGATGGAAGGCCGCTCATTACCGGCAAGGCCTCGTCCCTGGACCCCGTTCCCGTCGCCTCCTGGTTTCCCTTCCTGGCCACCGCCGGAGCCATGGGCGCCTTGGCGATATCCTGTGAACCGCATTGCGGGCACTGGACCAGCCCGCCCTCGCATTGGCTCGCGAAATCCTTCGAGGAGCCAAACCAGCCTTCAAACCGGTGCCCATCACCGCAGAAAAGGTCAAAAACGATCATTGGGCTGGAGATTTAGGTATATTGCGGCGATTGGCAAGACTGGGGAGTTGCCGCCGCACCTTCTCAATTCGGTCCTTTTCGATTTCGGCAAAACCAAGCCCCGACTCTTCTCCGCCCAAATCGAGCAGCACTTCTCCCCACGGATCGACGACCAGGCTGTGACCGTAAGTCCGCCGGCCATCGAGATGTTCGCCGACTTGTGCCGCGGCGATCACATAAGCGCTTGCTTCCACCGCCCTCGTGCGCAGCAACAAATGCCAATGCGCCTGACCGGTCGGCACCGTGAAAGCCGCGGGAACCGCGATCGCATCGCAGCCTTGCCGCCCAAGTTCTTCGAATAGCGCTGGAAACCTGACATCGTAGCAGATCGACAATCCCAGCCTTCCAATCGGAGCCTCTGCGGTAACAACCGCTTCGCCGGGGCGGTAAGCCTTCGATTCCTGCCACGCTTCGCCGCTGTCCAGTGCGACGTCGAACATGTGAATCTTGTCGTAGCGCGCCTTGATCGCTCCGTCCGGACCGACAAGGAATGATCGATTTGCCCATCTTTCGCCATCGGTCCTGACGGCCAGAGACCCCAGCGCGACCCACATTGCCCGATCGCGCGCGGCCTGCCGCACCGCCGCCAGGACAGGATCGTCGCTTTCACAAGCAATGCTGGCTGCCGCGCGCATTCGATCGCGATCGAGCAGGCCCGACATCTCCGGCGTAAACAGCATTTCCGCCCCGCCCTGTGCCGCCTCTTCAATGGCAGCCACCAGAACGCCAGCATTTTCCGCCAGCTCTGTCGAACTGGTCATCTGGAGCAAGGCGATCCTTGTCATTGGTCCAGCCTGCCCAGGAACCTAGCGGCCCAAGAGCGCATCGAGCTTTCCTTCCCGCTCGAGCGTGGCCAGTTCATCCGAACCTCCAATATGCAGGTCGCCGATGAATATCTGGGGCACCGTGCGTGCCTGTGGCACCCTTTCGAGCAGCTCCTGCTTCTTCGGGCCTCCCAGCGTGATATCGAATTCCTCGAATGCCGCGCCCTTGCGACTCAGCAACATCTTGGCTCGCACGCAATAGGGGCAGGCAAACTTGGTGTAGATCTCGATCTTTGGTGCGCTCAATGACGGTTCCCGGAGCAGATATGGTGCACGATCTATACCTCTTGAACACAAGAATGGCGACCATATCTAGGCGTTGAAGTCACGCGCCGGAAGGGTGTGCCTTCGATCATCGGAATGCCGGAGGACCGGGTTCCGGAATCCAGATTGCTCCAAGGAGGATTTGCAAGATGAACCGATTTGATTTTTCGCCTTATCGCCGCAGCACGGTTGGCTTCGATCGGCTGTTCGACTTGCTCGAAAACCAGGCCCGCCAGAGCGCTGGCGACAATTACCCCCCATTCAACATCGAGCGCCGTGGCGATGATGCCTATCGCATCACGCTGGCGATCGCGGGATTCAAGCCCGAGGATATCGATATCACGGCCCAGCAGAATCTGCTGATAGTCCAGGGCAAGAAGCGTGACGAACAGGGCGATGGCGAGATGCTGCATGTCGGCATCGCCAATCGCGGCTTCGAGCGGCGCTTCGAGCTGGCGGATTATGTCCGCGTCGAAGACGCCAACCTTGCGGACGGCCTGCTCAGGATCGACCTCGTGCGGGAGGTACCCGAGGCAATGAAGCCCAAGAAGATCGCGGTGAACGGCCAGAAGACACTGGAAGTTGTCAGGAATGACGACGGCCAGGCCGACGCCGCCTGATCATTTCAGGCCCAAGACCAATCAGGAATTGGGTTGGGGGCGGCTCCTTGCGGAACCGCCCCCGCGACGCACAGCGCCGCCTTATCCGGAGAATGACCATCCGGGTCGCAGACGATGGTCATTTCCGGAATAAGCCCTGTCACGATCGGCTCGGCTTCGCACGACATGGCGAGGTCCGATCTGAAGGCAGTGTATCCGTTGTCGGTGAGTAATCGCTGAGTCCCCAAATGTGCCGATTGCGGCATAGAGCAATCTAAAGGGCGACCCGTTCATTCGCTAATGCCAGCAATGCCACCGGTGCAAGCAAAAACTTGTATCGAATTTCCCGAATTTATCCCGCTCGGAATGCCGGGGAATTAAACCAGGCGCGATTGTTCTACGGCAGCAGCAATAAATCCTGCGAACAGCGGATGGGGATCGAATGGCTTGCTCTTGAGTTCGGGATGGAATTGCACGCCCATGAACCATGGATGGTCGGGCCGTTCGACTATTTCGGGCAGCAACCCGTCGGGCGACATGCCTGAAAAGACCAGTCCGCCCTTCTCCAACGCGCCGATATAGGCGGAATTGACCTCGTAGCGATGCCGGTGGCGTTCGGATATCTCGGTTGTGCCATAGATCGCCGCGACCTGGCTATTGCCCGCAAGCACCGCCGGATAGGCGCCAAGCCGCATGGTCCCGCCCAGGTCTCCACCCGCCTCGCGTTTCTGCAAGCCTTCCTCGCTCATCCATTCGGTGATGATCCCGACTACCGGCTCGTCGGTCTCTCCGAATTCGGTCGACGATGCCTTTTCGATCCCGGCAGTGTTACGTGCGCCCTCGATACAGGCCATCTGCATCCCGAGGCAGATGCCGAGGAAAGGCACCTTTCGCTCGCGCGCGAAGCGCACCGAAGCGATCTTGCCTTCCGAGCCGCGGGTCCCGAAGCCGCCTGGCACCAATATGCCATGCAGCGGCTCGAGCTTGGCTGTGATGTCGGAATCGGCCTGCTCGAAGATTTCCGCGTCGATCCAGCGGATATTGACCCTGACCCGGTTGGCCATGCCGCCATGGACCAGGGCCTCGTTGAGCGACTTGTAGGCATCGGGCAGCCCGACATATTTGCCGACCACGCCGATCGTCACTTCGCCTTCGGGGTTCTGGTAACGATCGATAATGTCTTCCCAGCGCGCCAGGTCGGGTTCGGGCGCGTCAAGCCCGAAATGCCTCAGGACTTCCGCATCGAGCCCTTCGGCATGATATTGCAGCGGCACCGCATAGATTGACGAAGCATCGAGCGCCGGAATCACCGCTTCCTTGCGAACGTTGCAGAACAGCGCGATCTTCTCCCTTTCGGTGGCGGGTAATTCATGTTCGCAGCGGCACAGCAGCAGATCGGGCTGGACGCCGAGGCTCGTCAATTCCCTGACCGAATGCTGGGTCGGCTTGGTCTTGAGCTCGCCCGCAGCCGCGACATAGGGCACCAGCGTGACATGCACCGCGGCAGTCTGGTCGCGCCCCAGCTCGTTGCGCAATTGCCGGATTGCCTCGATGAACGGCAAGCCCTCGATGTCTCCCACCGTGCCGCCGAATTCGCAGAGGACGAAATCGAGATCGTCGGTGCCGGCCAGGGCGAATTCCTTGATCGCATCGGTCACATGCGGAATGACCTGGACGGTTGCGCCGAGATAATCCCCCCGCCGTTCCTTGGCGATGATCTGCTGGTAGATCCGGCCCGAGGTAATGTTGTCGCCCTGGTGCGCTGATACGCCGGTAAACCGCTCATAATGACCAAGATCGAGATCGGTCTCCGCTCCGTCATCGGTGACATAGACTTCACCATGCTGATAGGGGCTCATCGTTCCCGGATCGACATTCAGATACGGGTCGAACTTGCGGATGCGGACCCTGTATCCGCGCGCCTGCAGCAGTGCCGCGAGGCTGGCGGCCATGAGGCCTTTGCCAAGGGAGGAAACCACGCCGCCGGTGATAAATATGAACCGCGCCATGGGAGTCGGGCCTTAAGCCGAGATTCGGATTCGGCGCAAGCGATTGCTTGCCCGGGCGCGCGCCAATCCACAGTTACTCGCTGAATTTACGAAAGGCGGGGCAATCCGCTATTGGGTTGCCCCGGCCAGCGGATCGTCGGTCGCGGGTTCCTCGCTGGCGGGCTCGGCGGTCCCCGGAGCGCCCGAGGTCACCGCATCCGCGAGTGGGTCGGCCGTAACCGGGGGAACCGCGCCCTGGGCGCTTCGATCGAGCGTATCGACCACTTCCTGGTCGGAGGTTGCGCCAACCGCAACCGCGGCCAGGACTATGCTGAGCACGACGAACATAATCGCAAGGATCGTGGTCGTGCGGGTCATGAAATCGGCCGCCCCGCGCGCGGACATCAAACCTCCCGGACTGCCGCCGCCGCCGATACCCAAGCCGCCGCCTTCGGAGCGCTGCATCAGGATGACCGCAACGAGCGCCGCCGCGACCAGCGCCTGGACGACTGTCAGGAAAATGAAGAGCGACATTGGCCAGCCGACCTTTGCTTAAATCAGGTTTCAAACGGGCGAAATAGCGATGCAACCGCCCATTCGCAAGGAGCGCGGCTGCGAATTCTCAGCTCTCGCCGTTCTCGGTTGCCGCCACGATGATCCCGAGGAAGCTCTCGGCAGCCAGGCTTGCTCCCCCGACCAACGCTCCGCCAACCTCTTCGGCCGACAGGATTTCCGCGGCGTTCTCCGGCTTGACGGAGCCACCGTAAAGAATCCGTATTCCATGCGCTTCTTCACCATAGATCGAGACGAGCTTCTTGCGGATTGCGGAATGCATTTCCGTGATGTCGAGGATCGAAGGCGTCTTGCCCGTTCCGATCGCCCACACCGGTTCATAGGCAATCGTCACCCGCGCCCCGGCATCCTCGATCCTGGGCAGAGACCCCTGGAGCTGCTTGGTGACCACGCTCACGGCCTTGCCGGTGCTGCGTTCGATTGCGGTTTCGCCAACGCAAACAATGATGTTGAGCCCTGCACTCAGGGCCGATTTGGCCTTTTCCAGCACATCCGCATTGGTCTCGCCATGATCGGTCCGGCGTTCGCTGTGGCCCAGGATGACGAATCCGGCTCCGGCATCCTTGAGCATCGCAGCGGAGATATCGCCGGTATGCGCCCCGCCATCGGCCGGGTGGCAGTCCTGCGCACCCACCCCGATCAGGGTTGCTTCCTTGCGGGTCGCGTGGATCAAGGTGTACGGGGGAGCGATCGCAACCTCGACCTTGATCATGCGCTCGGCAGCACGATCGATCGCCCTTGCTTCCGCCAGCATCGCTCGCGTGCCATGCATTTTCCAGTTGCCGACAATGTAGGGGCGTTCGGCCATGTACCACTCTCAAATCTGACCACCAGGCGCGCTTGCGCCACTTCGGAGGAAGCGCGCTAGTCCGCAGGGATGAGCTTGTCAAAACAGCTTTTCAACAAAATGGCAAACCGCGCCTGGACTGTTGCCGCCTCGCCTCAGGGCGGATAAAGCGCCTGCCGACCGGGGAGGAAACCTTCCCTGCGATACAACAGCCAGGCCGCCATCCATGATCAATCTCATTCGCAGTTTCCTCCAATCCAAGATCGGCATGATTGTCGCTTTGGCGTTTATTGTCTTGATTGGCGTTGCCTTTGCCGGGATGGATGTGTCGAATACCGGCACGTTCGGAGGCGTATCGGGGTCGGACCGGGTCGCCATCGTCGGCGGCGAGCGGATCAGCACGTCGGAGCTCCAGACCAACATCAATCTCGAGGTTGAAGCGCAGCGGCAGGCCAGCCCCGGATTGTCACGCGAGGCGTTCATTGCCTCGGGTGGCTTCGAGCAGGTGCTGGACCAGATGATAGAAAGGCTGGCGATCGCCGAATTTGCCCGTTCGATTGGACTGAGGGCGGGCAAGCGCCTGGTCGACAGCGAATTGGCGCAGATGTCGCAGTTCCAGAACGCCAGCGGCGAATTCGACCAGGCGGTTTATCGCTCGGTCCTCAATCAGTTCGGATATTCCGATGCGCTGATGCGCCGTTACATCGGCGAAGGAATGCTCCAGCAGCAGGCCTTTGCCCCAGTCGTGCTTAATTCCCGCATGCCCGAAAGCCTGGTCAGGCGCTATGCCGCACTCCAGCATGAACACCGCCGGGGCGAAATCGCCACCCTGCCGAGCGCGGCCTATGCCCCCGCCGCCGACCCCAGCGCCGAGCAGTTGCAGGCCTATTACCAGGCCAACCGGTCGGATTATATCAGGCCCGAGCGCCGGATCCTGCGTTACGCAGCCTATGGCGAAGAAGCGCTGACGGCCGACATCACGCCGACCGACGCTGAAATTGCGGCCCGCTATGAGCGCGACATCGATCTGTATCGTGCCGCGGAGTTGCGCAATCTCGAGACGCTGATCGTCCCGCTGGCTTCCGGCCAGGCCGAAGCCAACGCAATCCGCGCGGAAGTCGTGGCGGGCAAGTCGCTCGACCAGGCCGCCCGCGAGCGCGGCCTGAGCGTCAATCGCAGCCAGCCGATGGAGCAGGACGATGTCGCAAGCAGGGATTCGGCCGCGGTCGCGGCAGCCGCGTTTGCCACTCCGCAAGGCGGGCTGACCCAACCGGTAAGGGGCAGGCTCGGCTTTTACATCGTGCGCGTTGCCGGGATCGAACAGAAGGCCGGTCGCAGTATCGCACAGGTCCGCGATGAAATCGTCGACCAGCTCACGACCGAAAAGCGCCGCGCGGCCCTGCTCGACCTCAGCGCCAGCATCGAGGATTCCATCAACGATGGAGCCAATCTGGTCGAGATCGCCGATGCGTTCGGTCTCACGATCCAGTCGACACCGCCGATCATCGGCACCGGGCAAGTCTACGGCAACTCCCAGGCCGCCGTTCCGCCCGGCCTGATGCCGATCGTACCCACCGCCTTCGCGCTGGAGGAAGGCCAGGCCCAGATCGACGAATTGCTGACCGGCACGACCTTCATCGTCTACGATGTCGGCGATATCATCAATTCCGCGCCCGCCCCGCTGAGCGAGATCGAAGCCACGGTGAAGCTGGCATGGAAACAGACCGAAGGGCTCAAAGCCGCCCGTGCAGCTGCCGACCGGATCGCGGCGCGGCTCGACGAGGGCCAGACATTGGCTGCGGCGCTGGCCGAGGAAAAGGTTCCCCTGCCGGCCATCACGCCGGTCGACATGAACCGCAGCGAGCTCAGCGACATGCAGCGAGTTGCCGCGCCGCTCGCCCTGCTGTTCAGCATGGCCGAAGGCACAGTGAAGAAGCTCGAACTGGGGAACAAGGCCGGCTGGGTCGTGACCAAGCTCGACGACATCGAGGTGGGCGAACTGGCTGAGAACGATCCCGAACTGGTGCGGGTGGGCGACCAGTTGCACCGGATCCTCGCCAACGAGCAGGCCTGGTCCTTTACCCGCGCGGTAAAGGAGGACGTGGGAGTCGAACTCAACGATTCGACCATCGAAGTCCTCAAATCCCAGCTCGGCGGCACCGGCAGCTGACAGGAGCACGACGCTGACGGGGGCTCTGCCAGAAAACGCCGATCAAGCTGTCCAGGCGCTCGCCGCGGGCAGGCCTGCACTCGTCTGGCGCAGGCTGGTGGCCGACACCGAAACGCCGGTTGGCGCGGCGCTCAAACTGATCGAACCCGGGCGTGGCGATTTCCTGCTGGAATCGGTCGAGGGCGGGGAAATTCGCGGGCGTTACAGCCTCCTCGGAATCGATCCCGACCTCGTCTTCAAGGCGACCGGCAATGGCTGCGAAATCAACCGCAGCTGGCAGCACGATCGCTCGGCATTCGCTCCGCTCGACGGCGGCAGCGTGGCCGAGCTGCGCGCATTGGCGGCAAGTTGCCGGATCGATGTGCCCGACGCGCTTCCCCCTGCGCTGTCCTGCCTGGTCGGCTATTTCGGCTACGAGACAATCGGCCTCGTGGAAAAGCTGCCGCGTGCGCCGCAAAGCGAAATCGACGTGCCCGACATCCTCGTCGTCCGGCCGACGCTGATCCTGATCTTCGATGGGCTGTCCGACGAACTGTTCTGCATCGCTCCGGTGTGGCCCGAGGGCGGCGATCCCGGGCATCAGGTCGGACTGGCCGGAGAGCGGATCGACGAAGCCTTGCGCAAACTTGCGCAGGCCGCGCCGCATCGCGAGCGCGCAATCGACCTGCCGCCGATGGATCTCACACCCGAAATGGAGCCCGGCTACTACGAAAGCATGGTGCTCAAGGCGAAGGACTATATCGAGGCGGGCGACATCTTCCAGGTCGTGCTGGCGCAGCGCTTCACCTGCCCCTTTCCGCTCCCGCCATTCGATCTCTACCGCGCCTTGCGCCGGATCAACCCCTCGCCGTTCCTCTATTTCCTCGACCTGCCGGGCTTTGCCGTGGTCGGCTCCAGCCCCGAGATCCTGGTCCGCGTGCGCCCGAATTCCGCCGGGGAACCCGAAGTCACGATCCGTCCGATCGCCGGCACCCGCCCGCGGGGCAAGGATGAGGACGAAGACCGCGCCAATGAAGCGAGCCTCTTGGCCGATCCCAAGGAGCGTGCCGAGCATTTGATGCTGCTCGACCTCGGGCGCAACGATGTCGGCCGGGTGGCCAGCGCGGATTCGGTCCGCGTCACCGCCAGTTACACGATCGAGCGCTACAGCCATGTGATGCACATCGTCTCGAACGTCGTCGGCAAGCTCGCGCCCGAACATGACGCACTCGACGCGCTGTTCGCCGGGTTTCCCGCCGGAACCGTCTCGGGTGCCCCCAAGATCCGCGCCTGCGAGATCATCGCCGAGCTCGAGCCCGAAACCCGCGGGCCTTACGCGGGCGGAGTCGGCTATTTCGGGCCAGACGGATCGATCGACAGCTGCATCGTCTTGCGGACCGCGCTGGTGAAGGACGGGGTGATGCATGTCCAGGCCGGCGCGGGGATCGTCGCCGACAGCAATCCCGACTACGAACAGCGCGAATGCGAGGCCAAGGCCGGAGCACTGTTTGCCGCCGCGCGCGAAGCGAAGCGGGTGGCGGAAGAAGCCGAGTTCGGGCAATAGGGCCGCGATGATCCTGGTAATCGACAACTACGACAGCTTCACCTGGAACCTGGTCCATTATTTGATGGAGCTGGGCGCCGAGGTGAAGGTCGTGCGCAACGATGCGATTACGGCAGCGGACGCACTGGCGAGCAATGCACAGGGCTTCCTGATCTCGCCCGGCCCCTGCACCCCGAACGAAGCGGGCGTAAGCCTCGATCTCGTGGCAGCCTGCGCCGGGGCGAAGAAGCCGCTACTGGGCGTGTGCCTGGGCCACCAGGCGATCGGCCAGCATTTCGGCGGCAAGGTGGTGCGCGGCGGGCTGATGCATGGCAAGACCTCGCCGGTCCGCCACGACGGTACCGGGCTGTTCGAAGGCCTGCCCTCGCCCTTCATCGCGACCCGCTATCACTCGCTGGTGGTGACCGACATTCCCGACGAATTGATCGTCAATGCCACCGCCGACGACGCCTTCGTGATGGGCTTCCGCCACCGGGATCTCCCGATCCACGGGGTCCAGTTCCACCCCGAAAGCATCGCCACCGAGCACGGTCACGACCTCTTGGCCAATTTCCTCAAGATCTGCGGCATAAACGCCAAAGCCCACGCATGACCATGACGCTGGCGGAGACCGAGACGCTGTTCGGGCGGATGCTCGATGGCGAAATGCCGGACGACGAGATTCGCGATGTTCTGGTGACGTTGGCCGATCGCGGCGAAACCGCTGCGGAAATCGCGGGAGCGGTCCGGGCGATGCGCGCGCGGATGAAGCGCATTTCGGCACCGGACAACGCGATCGACGTTTGCGGCACCGGGGGCGATGGCCAACACAGCCTCAACATCTCGACCGCCGTGGCAATCGTGGTCGCGGCCTGCGACGTCCCGGTCGCCAAGCACGGCAATCGCGCGGCCTCGTCGCTGGCAGGGGCAGCCGACACGCTCGAAGCGCTCGGTCTCGACCTCGCCCGTGCCGGCGAGCTGGCCGAAAAGACCCTCGCCGAGATCGGCATCTGTTTCCTGTTCGCGCAGACCCACCATCCGGCGATGCGGCACGTCATGCCGATCCGGAAGGCGCTCGGACGGCGGACGATCTTCAACCTGCTCGGCCCGCTTGCCAATCCGGCAGGAGTGAAGCGCCAGCTGGTCGGGGTGGCCAAGCCGGACCTGATCCCGACCTATGCCGAAGCGCTCACCATGCTCGATTGCGAGCGGGCGATGGTCGTCTCCGGCGTCGAAGGCCTCGATGAGCTGTCGATCAGCGGCGAAAGCAAGATTGCCACAATCGGCTTCGACCTTGGCCATGACAATATAGCACCCGAAGGGGTCGGCCTCCCGCGCCACCCGCTCTCGGCCATCAAGGGGGGCGATGCGGCTTACAACGCTGCTGCGCTGCGCCGCCTGCTCGAAGGCGAGACCGGCGCCTATCGCGATGCCGTGCTGCTCAACGCCGCAGCAGCCCTGATCGTGGCAGGCGAAGTGGACGATGGCGAGGACGGGGTCGAGGAAGCGGCCGAAGCAATCGACAAGGGGCTCGCCAAGGCGCTGCTCGAATGCTGGATCGAGGAGGTCAGGTGAACTCCCGCTCCCGTTCGCTTCGAGCGCAATCGGGAAGCGGGCAAGACAGGTGTCTCGACTTCGCTCGACACGAACGGCATAGGGCGCATCCATGGGCGACAAACTCACCGAAATCTGCGCCACCAAGCGCGACGAGATTGCCGAGCGCAAGGCCGCAATCAGTCTTGCCGAACTGCTGGCGCGGGCGGCAGACCAGTCTGCCCCGCGCGGATTCCGCAGAGCGCTCACGGAAAAATCCGCTTCCGGCTTCGGCCTGATTGCCGAAATCAAGCAAGCCAGCCCGTCGAAAGGCCTGATCCGCGCCGATTTCCATCCCGCCGCCCATGCCAGGGCTTATGAGGAGGGCGGCGCGGCCTGCCTCTCGGTGTTGACCGACGCGCCCTATTTCCAGGGCCATGAAGATTATCTGGTCCAGGCGCGGGCGGCCTGTTCGCTCCCGGTCCTGCGCAAGGATTTCATGCTCGATCCGTGGCAGGTCGCCGAAGCCCGCGCGATCGGCGCCGACGCGATCCTGATCATCGTTGCCGCGCTCGACGACGGACCGATGGCCGAAATTGAAGACGCCGCGCTTGAGCTCGGCATGGACGTGCTGGTCGAGGTGCATGACGAAGCCGAGATGGAACGCGCGGCGCGGCTCAAATCGCGCCTGATCGGGGTCAACAACCGCAACCTCAAGACATTCTTTACCGACCTCGCGACGACAGAACGGCTCGCCCCGCTGGCGCCCGCAGGCGCGCTGCTGGTCGGCGAGAGCGGGATCAATGCCCATGCCGATATCGAGCGGCTGTCCCGATCGGGCGTCCGCTGCTTCCTGGTCGGCGAGAGCCTGATGCGGCAGGACGATATTACCGCGGCAACCAGGGCCCTGCTCCAAGGCTGACCCGTTCAAGGAAGGTCCATGCCTAATTTCCGGTAAGGACATCCCTTAGCCGAGTTCCGGAAAACCGATTTAACCCGGAACCAACCATATGCATCGCGGGGGACGAAAAGGATCGTGATATGACGTCGATTTTCGTCTTGCTCGCCGCGGCGGGTTTTGCAGCAACGGTATTCGCTCCGGTTCCGAAGGACCGGATGAAGCGGATGCTTTCGCAGGGTGCGTGCACCTCCGCCATCACCGTCGGCCTGTTCGGTTCGCTGTTCCAGCTGATCTCCTACTGAACCGCCCTTCTCCAGGCCACCTTGGCTATCTCGGAATCCTTTGACCGGTATCGCCGGGAGGCGTAGCCTCATGCCTCCAACCGCAGCGTTGTGCGGCTCGGGGATCGGGAGAGAACATGGCAAAGGCATTCGACATTGTGATGCGGGTCGTCAGCAGCCTGCTCGGGCTACTTATGATCTGCTTCGGCGGGATCTGGATTCTCCAGGGACTCAATATTGCCTTCCTGGACAGCTTCATGGCGGGAGATCCGCAATGGGCGGTCTATGGCGCAATCCTGCTGCTGTTCGGCGTGGGCCAGGTCGTCTGGACGAACACGCGCAAGAACTGACCTGCTGCAAACCCTGTCCTGCAGCGCTCCCATCTGGCATGGGGCGGCTATGAACGCGCAGCTTCTCCGTGTTGCACCGACCGGCGGGAACCCGGCCGATGGCCCAGGTTTTTTCTTCTATAACAGTGTTACCCAGTTACCCTCCGTTCAGGAAACAGCCCGCAATGAGTAAGCTCACCCATCTCGATGAGCACGGCGCCGCGCGCATGGTCGATGTCGGCGGCAAGGTTGCGACGGCGCGCAAGGCGGTTGCCTCTGGGCGTATTCGCATGTCCTCCACGGCTCTGTCGGCCATCCGCGACGGCGATGCACCCAAGGGCGATGTCCTCGCCGCCGCGCGCATCGCCGGGATCATGGCGGCCAAGAGAACCGGCGAGCTGATCCCGCTCTGCCACCCGCTGGCGCTCGATGCGGTGACGATCGATTTCGCGATCGAGGAAGACGCCGTCCGCGCCACTGCCACTGCCTCCCTTACCGGCAAGACCGGGGTCGAGATGGAAGCGATGGTTGCGACCTCGGTCGCGCTGCTGACGATCTACGATATGGCCAAGGCGCTCGACAAGGCAATGGTGATCGAGGATGTGCGCCTGCTTTCCAAGAGCGGCGGCAAGTCGGGCGAGTGGACCGCGCCGAAGGACGCCTAGGCCCATGAGCGCCATGCTATCGCTGGCCGAGGCGCAAACGCGGCTGCTCGCCGGGATCGTGCCGCTTGCGCCCGAGAAACTGCCGGTGATCGAAGCGACCGGGCGCTTCCTCGCCGAACCTCTCATCGCGGCTCGCACCCAGCCTGCGGCCGATCTGTCGGCGATGGATGGATACGCTGTGCGTCAGCATGAGCGCGGCCCATGGCGCATTATCGGCGAAAGTTCGGCGGGCCACCCCTTTGACCGCGCCGTTGGTGCAGGCGAGGCGGTCCGGATCTCCACCGGCGCCCAGATGCCGGATGGCGCCGATGCGGTGCTGCTGCAGGAAAACGCCATCCGCGAAGGCAATATTCTCGCGCTCAATGGCGAAGGCGAGCCGACCGCCCGCCATATCCGCCGCGCGGGCTTCGACTTCAGAACGGGCGACGAGCTCCTCCCCGAGGGCGTGCGCATCGGGGTCGGACAGCTGGCGCTGGCAATCGCAGCGGGCCGCAACACGCTGGTGGTCGGGCGCCTGCCCAGGATCGCGATCATCGATAGCGGCGACGAATTGTCGAGCGATCCCTCGGCCTGTTCGATCCATCAGATCCCGGCCAGCAATGGCCCGATGCTGGCGGCGCTGTGCAAGCCTCATGCGGCGGATGTGCTCCGGATCGGGCCGGTTGCCGACGATCTCGCTGCCCTGCGCGACGCACTCGAACAGGCGGCGGATTGCGATGTCATCGTCACCAGCGGCGGGGCCTCGGTCGGCGATCACGACCTCGTGAAACCCGCGCTCGAAGCCTGGGGGGCGGAAATAGACTTCTGGAAGGTCGCGATGAAGCCCGGCAAACCCCTGCTGGTCGCGCGCAAGGATGCGCGAACGATCCTCGGCCTGCCCGGCAATCCGGTCTCGAGCTTCGTCACCGGCTTCCTGTTCCTGCTGCCGCTGCTGCGCGCGCTCGCCGGGAGCGGCGCTCCGCTGCCCACACCGATCATGCTGCCGTGTGGTTGCGACCTGCCTGCAGGCGGCGCGCGACTCGAATTCCTGCGTGCCAGGATGGCCGATGGCGCGGTCCACGCGGTCCAGCAGCAGGATTCGAGTGCACTCCTGGCGCTGGCCCGCTCGAACGCGTTGATCGAACGCGCGGCCGGCGCGCCGGCGGTCAAAGCGGGAACGCCTGTTCCGGCCTATCTGTTGGAAACTGGCGGAATCGCTTGACTCGCGAATCGCAGTTGCTTACTTGTTCCGCATTCGTTCCGAAATGGAACATAGCGGAAGGGTGGCCCCATGCTGACTGCCAAGCAACACGAGCTCCTGATTTTCATCCAGAACCGGCTTGAGGAAACCGGCATTTCGCCGAGCTTCGAGGAAATGAAGGAAGCGCTCGACCTGCGGTCCAAATCGGGGGTCCATCGCCTGATTTCGGCGCTTGAGGAACGGGGTTTCCTGCGCCGCCTGCCCAATCGCGCGCGCGCGCTCGAAGTGCTCAAACAGCCGGAGGACGTCCAGGCCAAATCGGTCAGGTCCACGGTTGCGAACGAGACCGTTGCCAAGGCGACCACGCCGCCGGCCGGCTCACCGATTGCCGCCAACGACATTATCGAGCTGCCTCTGCATGGGCGGATCGCCGCCGGTGTGCCGATCGAGGCGCTGGAAAGCGACCGGACCCTGCCGGTTCCCGCTGCCCTGCTCGGCGCCGGCGATCATTTCGCACTCGAAGTGTCGGGCGATTCGATGATCGAGGCTGGCATACTCGACGGCGACTTTGCGCTTATCCGCAAGACCGATACCGCACGCGACGGCGAGATTGTCGTCGCGCTGGTGCGCAACGAAGAGGCCACTCTCAAATATCTCCGCCGCGAGAACGGCAGGATCAGGCTTGATCCCGCCAATTCTGCCTATGAGCCTCAGATCTACGATCCACATGAGGTGATCGTACAAGGCAAGCTCGCGGGATTGCTGCGGCAATATCACTGATCGCGTGAGCTCCCGCGCAGGCGGGAGCCTCCAAATAGGGATCCCCGCCTTGGCGGGGATTCATGATGATCCCCTCCACCAGCCATGCTCGCCCTGCGACTGGGCGACAGTGGCATATTCCCGCGCCGCCAGGTCGATTGCGAGGCCACCGCTCCGGTCGAGCATCCGCCGGTCGGCCTTGAGCCAATGCGGTCGGCAGCTGCGCGGGAGGTAACGGTCGGCCACAACGATATCGGCCAGGTCGCAGGCAGCCGCCAGTTCGCGTTCGGGGATCATGGCATCACTGCGGGCCATCAGCAACCGCCAGACCCGACCTCCCCTCGTGAGCGTTGCGACGCAGAAGTCGCGGCTGCATTGCGCCCCGTCCCATTTGGCGAGCGGGATCAGTTCCCCATCCATGCCCGCCAGTTCGAGGAGATTGTCGCGCGCATATTCGCTTCGCATGTCGCGCAGCACCAGCAGGCGCTCTCCCGTTCCGGTTATCCCGACATGCCGCCCGTCTCCAGAAACAAGGATATCGGGCACCGGCGTTGCCAGCAGCATCGCGGTCGCGGCGCTTGCCGGGACAAATCCCATCAGCCTGGCTCGGCCCCGCCACAGGCCGAGCCACAGCCCGCCAGCCAGGAAAAGCGCGAATGTCCATCCCCCCATTTGCGGCATCAGCTTGACTGCCCCGGGCTGTCCGGCCGTGAAATGGGCCAGCGCCAGCAGCAGTTCGAGCGACTTTCCCGCCAGCCACCAGATCGGCGCCCCCAGCCCCACCATGTCGAGCAACAGCGCCAGGGCGATCAGCGGCATCGAGACAAAGGTCGTCAGCGGAATCGCAAGCACATTGGCGAATGCGCCATAGACCCCCGCCCGGTGAAAATGAAACAGCACGATCGGCATCAGGGCAATCTCGATCACCAGGCCGGTCAGCAGGAGCATCGACGCCCGCCTGCCGAACCGCAGGAGCCAGGCCTCTTCGCGCGGCGCAAGGAAGGCTCGCACCGGCTGGCTCGTGTGCAGGGCGACAATCGCGATCACCGCGGCAAAGCTCATCTGGAAACTCGGCCCCACGAGCGACTCCGGCCACACCAGCAGGATCAGGCCCGCGGCCACCGCAACCAGCCGAAGCGACAGGGGCTCACGCCCAAGAGCCAGCGCCAGCAGCACCAGCATGGCACCGACACAGCTGCGGATCGTCGGCACTTCCGCTCCGGTCAGCAGCGTGTAACCCAGTCCCGCAAGCGCTGCGATAGCAGCCGCCGCGACCGGTAAGCGGACGCGCAGTGCCAGCCACGGCCACAATGCAAGCAGTTTGATGGCCAGCAGATAGGCCGCCGCAATCACGGCGCTGACATGGAGGCCGCTGATCGAGAGCAGATGGGTCAGGCCCGCATCGCGCATGGCATCTTCGTCGGCCTCGGCGATCGCACCGCGATCTCCGCTCGCCAGTGCCGCGGCGATGCTTCCCGGCGAGCCGTCGATCTGGGAACGGACATGCGCCGAAAGCCTGCGTTGTACTTCGGCAATCCCGCCACGTGCCGCGCCAGGCTCAAGCAACTCGATCTCTCCCTGCACGCTGCCGGTGGCCGCCAGCCCTTCGAACCACGCGGTCCGTGCAAAATCGTAGCTGCCCGGCAGCATCGGCGGTGCCGGTGGCATCAGCCTGGCCTGCAGGCGCAGCAGCGCACCCTCGGCATAACCGGGATCGTCATGGTCGAGCGGTAAATTGACCCTGACCTTGATCGCGCGATCGGAGCCAGGCTCGCGGATTGCCAGCACGAGCCGCACCCGGTCTTCGGCCGGCTGTTCGATCCGTTCGAGCACCCGCCCGTCGATCACTTCGCTCACAGGTCGGCCGATGGGTTCCGCCCCGACGAGTTCCGATCGTGCCCAGACGACGGTCAATCCAGCGGCCAGGGCGAGCCCAAGCGAGACTCCGGCGGCCATGGTGCGACTGCGATCGCCTTGCCCGCGCCACGCCGCAAGCGAACCAAGTGCGATGGCCAATCCGCAAAATATCGCGGCAAGCCACTCAGCCCGATTGTCGAGCACGAACCACAGCCCGATCCCGGCGGCGAAGACGACCGAAATCCACGGGCCACGATCGAAACCCGCGTCTGCCAGAAACCTCTCGATCGCGTTCGGCAAGCTGGACAAGCGAAGGTAATTTCGCCAAGGCGTCTGCTGCAGCGCAGCATCGAACGGCTGTGCTTCAAGCGGGACCAGGCGCGGCGAAGTTTCGGCCATGGAATAGTTGGATAGGAATCGGGTTGGTATGGCAAGCAATAGCGACAGGACAGCAGGCGTCCCGCGCCAGATTGTCACGCGGTTTGCCCCCTCGCCCACCGGATTCCTGCATATCGGCAATGCCCGGACCGGGCTGTTTTCCTGGCTATACGCACGCCATCACGGGGGCAAGGCCCTGCTCAGGATCGAGGATACCGACAAGGCGCGCTCGACCCAGGAGGCAATCGACGTGATCCTCGACGGACTCGACTGGCTCGGGCTCGAATTCGACGGTCACACCTATTACCAGTCGCAATTCGAGGCGCGCCATGCCGAGGTTGCTGCGCAGTTGATCGGCAAGGGTGCGGCCTATCGCTGCTATCTCAGCCAGGAAGAGCTGGCGACAAGGCGCGAGAAAGCGCGCGAGGAGCGGCGCCCCTTCCGGATCGACAGCGAATGGCGCGATGCCGACCCGTCCCAATGGCCCCAAGATCAAGACTATGTCGTCAGGATCAAGGCCCCGAAAGAGGGCGAAACCGTCATCGAGGATCTCGTCCAGGGCCGGGTCGCGGTCAAAAATTCCGAGCTCGACGATTTCGTGCTCCTGCGATCCGACGGAACCCCGACCTACATGCTCGCCGTGGTCGTCGACGATCACGATATGGGCGTCACCCACATCATCCGCGGCGACGATCACTTGAACAACGCGTTCCGCCAGCTCGCGATCATAAGGGCGATGGGTTGGCCCGAACCGGCCTACGCCCATATCCCGCTGATCCATGGCAATGACGGAGCGAAACTCTCGAAGCGCCACGGGGCCCTGGGAGTGAACGACTATCGGGATGAACTGGGCATCCTCCCCGAGGCCTTGTTCAACTACCTGCTGCGGCTCGGCTGGGGCCATGGCGACCGCGAGGAATTCACCCGCGAAGAAGCGATAGAGTTGTTCGATATCGATGGGGTCGGCAAGGGTCCTGCGCGCTTCGACATGAAGAAGCTTCTCAACATGAACGGCAACTATATCCGCCGGGCCGACGATCTCAGGCTGGCCAGGCTGACAGCCGAAAGGATCGGTGGCGCAGCCGATATCGACCTGCTCTGTCAAGCCATGCCCGCCTTGAAGCTACGGGCACGCGACATGAACGAGCTGGCGGCGGGAGCGGCCTTCCTGTTCAAGACCCGGCCGCTCGAGCTCGAAGACGATGCCAAGGCGCTGCTGACCGCCGACGCAAGGGCGCTTTTGTCGCGGATTTCCGCACTGTTAGCCACGCAAAATGACTGGACAAGCGAGCCGCTGGAGGCCAGTCTCAAAGCGATGGCGGAGGAGTTGGGGCTGGGCCTTGGCAAACTCGCGCAGCCGCTTCGGGCGGCGCTGACGGGGCAAACCACGTCGCCAGGCATTTTCGATGTCCTGGTCCTCCTTGGGAAGGAAGAGAGCCTCGCGCGGATCGACGCGCAAGCCGTTTCCGGCGAACAGCACGCCGAGAATTGAGGAGCAGAAATTTGGGTGACAAGCACGCGAAATTGACGGTTGGCGACCAGGAATGGGAATTTCCCGTTCTCGAAGGCACCGTAGGGCCGGATGTGTTCGACATCCGCAAGCTCTACGGCCAGTCGCACATGTTCACTTACGATCCGGGTTACACTTCGACCGCCTCGTGCGAGAGCGCGCTTACCTATATCGATGGCGAAGGCGGCATCCTGCTCCATCGCGGCTATCCGATAGGTCAATTGGCCGAAAGTTCCTCGTTCATGGAGGTCGCCTACCTCCTCCTGCGCGGCGAATTGCCCAACCAGGCCGAAATGGACGAGTTCAACTGGACGATCAGCCGCCATACCATGCTCCACGAGCAGCTGATCCAGTTCTACCGCGGATTCCGGCGCGACGCGCATCCGATGGCGGTAATGTGCGGCGTCGTCGGCGCGCTCTCGGCCTTCTATCACGACAGCACCGACATCTCCGATCCGGAACATCGCCGGATCAGCTCGCACCGCCTGATCGCCAAGATGCCGACCATCGCGGCCATGGCCTACAAGTATTCGGTCGGGCAGCCATTCCAGTATCCGGACAACTCGCTGTCCTACACCGGCAATTTCCTGCGCATGACATTCGGTGTTCCCGCCGAGCCGTACGAACTCCACCCGGCGGTCGAAAAGGCGATGGACCGGATATTCATCCTTCATGCCGACCATGAGCAGAATGCCTCGACTTCGACCGTGCGGCTGGCGGGCTCGTCGGGCGCCAATCCTTTCGCCTGTGTCGCGGCGGGGATCGCCTGCCTGTGGGGCCCCGCGCATGGCGGTGCGAACGAGGCAGCGCTGAACATGCTGCGGGAGATCGGTACGCCGGACAGGATTCCGCACTATATCGAGCGCGCCAAGGACAAGGACGATCCGTTCCGGCTTATGGGATTCGGGCATCGGGTCTACAAGAATTACGACCCGCGGGCCTTGGTGATGCAGAAGACCGTGCGCGAGGTGTTCGACGCGTTGAAAGTCGACGATCCACTGTTCGAGACCGCCCTTCAACTCGAGGAAATCGCACTCAACGACGACTATTTCCGGGAAAAGAAGCTGTTCCCGAATGTCGATTTCTATTCGGGCATCATCCTTTCCGCGATCGGTTTTCCGACGACCATGTTCACCGCGCTCTTCGCCCTGGCCAGGACCGTCGGCTGGGTTGCCCAATGGAACGAGATGATTTCGGATCCCGGTCAGCGGATCGGGCGCCCGCGCCAGCTCTATACCGGCCCGACGCAACGCGACTACGTGCCCGTCGACAAGCGATGAGCTTTCAGGTTTCAGGAACGCTTGCGGGAAGACTCAGTGTGAAACGAGAGCCCTTTCCGGGTTCGCTTTCGACTGTCAGGCTTCCTGCCATGGCTTGCGCAAGCCTGCGCGAGATATAAAGGCCGAGGCCGGACCCGCCGTCACCCGATCGCCCGAGACGTTCGAATTTCTCGAAGATCGCGACCTGCTGGTCCGGGTCGAGGCCCGGGCCCTGGTCCACCACCGTGACGCTCGCATGGTCCCCGTCGCGGTCGAGATGGAGCGAGATTCGCGATTCCTCGGGCGAGTACCGGATCGCATTGCCGATCAGGTTCAACAGCACCTGCAATACCCGCCGGGCCTCGCCGATCGCGGGCATGGTCTCGGTCTCGCCCGGTCCCGCCAGCGCAATGTCCTTCTCCTGCGCCCGCACTCCAAGGATCTGGACGGCCCGCCGTGCGATGTCCGCCAGGTCGATCCTGTCGGAAGACGCGACGAATTCGTCGGACTCGACCAGTTCCAGATCGGAAATATCCTCGATCAGCGCAAGAAGGTGCTGGCCGGCCGCGGCGATATCGGCCGCATAGCCGCTGTATTCGTCAGCGAGGGGACCCGCCAGTCGCGCGCGGATGGTCTCGGCATGGCCGATAATGCGGGCGATGGGCTGGCGCAGGACCGGCGCGATTTCCCTTCCGATTGCGGTGCCCGCCGCCATTCTTGGCTGGGGCCTGGCAGGGGGTGCGTCGGTGTCCGGCGGGGGCTGGTCGGCCACAAGATTGAGCTCGAAGCCGCCCGATCCGGGCTCCGGACCTCCCAGCGGTACCAGGCTGGCCTTCCAGTCGCGGTCCGAACCTTCCAGCTTCACCCTGGCACCATCGAGCAGGCGCCAATGGAGCGGCTGCTGATGGCTGCTCCCGGCGATCTCGACAAAGTCGGTCCAGGGCCTTCCAATTCCTGCCTGCATCGTTCCGATCAGGGCGACCAATTCCGGAGCGGTTCCTTCGACCGACAGGAGATTCTGCTGGGGATCGAGCCGCGCGCTCACCTCCGCAAGCTGGCGATTGATGTCGGCATGCCGCTGCTCGGCTTCGGACAGGTCTTCGGGCGGAAGCGGTGCGACCTGCCAGTTCGCCAGTCCGATCAGGCATCCGCCCTGCCCGTCCTCCGCCGGAGTAACCTCGACCCAGGCGGTCACGCTCTCATTGTCGTCCTGGGCATGGATCGAGCGTGCCAGCTTGACGCCGAAGCGGTGCGACTTGCGTACCAGCTCCAGTAATTCGGGAGTTGCGATCGTGCCCGGAATCTGGCCTCCGCAGCGCCGCTGGAGACCCGCCAGCGGTTCGTCTGCCTCGATCAGCCGATCCTCGGCATCGCTGCGCGCCTTGGCAATGTATGGGCCGTCGGGCTTCATCGCCTAATCCTCAGTCGCTTCGCCGGCATGCGCGAGCAAGGCAGCGGCGCGCTCGGCGCTGAGCTCCTCGAAACCGAACGGCAGCGCCGTTTCGGGCTGCAGGACAAGGAATTGCTCCTCGACCAGGCGGGGTTCGAGGCCGGCGGCCCGCAATGACAGGGCGAGCCTAAACGCCTGGCGATGACTGGCCGCAAGGACGGCAAGGTCGCGATCCTGCCCGGAGCCCAGTGCAAGAGCGGAAAGGAACAGGGCCGCGCCGGCCTGCTCAATCGACAGCGAGGAATTGGCCCTGTCGCCCATGCTGGCGACCAGGCGAGCGATCACGGTCAGGCGGGTGCGGCTTTCATCGTAGCTCTGGCGCAGGTTCGTTTCGGCCAATTCGGCCGATTGGTCGTCGGTCGCGGCCAGCTGGGCACGGAATGCCAGCAGGGCGGCGTGAAACAGGTCTCCGGGAAGCTCGGCGAGAGCGAGTTCCATCCGGCGCTGGCTCTGCACAAAGCGAGCCTGGGCAGCAAGAAATGCCATGGCGGTGCTCGCGGTCGCGGCATCGCTGGACGCGATCAGCGACTGCAGCAGGGGAGAGAGTACCGGATCGACATTGTTCTGCTGCTGGATGCGCTGGGTCAGCTGCCATTCGAGCGCCAGGGCATGGAGGTGACCGAGCAGCGAAGAGTTGGCGAGCAGGGTTTCGGTCAGTTCGGTATGATGATTGACCAGGAGCGACCTGCAATCCTCGGTTCCGTTGGCCTTTGCCAGGGCGATCAGCAGCTGCTGCGCGAGGCTTTCTGCCATGCCGCGAATGCGCGCGATGATTTCGTCGCTGAACAGCGAGTTGTCGTCGCTAGCCAGCAAATGGCGCAGAGCCGGGCCGAGCGAACCGATCACGGCGTCGCCCCGCGCGAGACCTGCGCGCAGGGTGCTTTCGACCGAATGCTCGGAAGTCTCGTTCATCGGGGCCTCTTTCACCCCTGCCCCATAGCAAGTCTTGGTTAAACCGGCGTTAGCTTCGTTTTGCTGCAGCTGGGGCCGGTCACGGACATGGGTCGCAATTCTCGGAGCAAGCAGACCGGCCCAAATCGGTCAGGTCAGCGATGCGTCGAATTCGTCAAGAAAGGACTCGAGCTTGCGAATAACAACCGGTTCACCCGGAGCCGCATCCAGCGCTTCTTCCGCAAGGCCAATCAGCCTCTCTGCGTGAAAGCTGGCCGCGAGGCCCTTGAGCCGCATCGCCGCGATGTTCCAATTGCCATCGCAGCGCGAGCGCTTGAGCAGGTCGACCTGCTGTTCGAGGCTTTCGAAGAACGCCTTGCGCAGTTCGGCCAACAGCGCAGGATCGTCGCCTGCCGCAGCTGCCAATGTCGCGTCGAGTGCACCGCTTTCGTATGCCATTTGCGCGCGATACGCCCGACAAGGTTAAGCCGGGGTTTATTGTGTTTCATTCCGTGATATTCTGTCCAGATGTCCGGGGGATCCCATATCGCGGCGGTTGGATCGGGAAGCGAGCCGTCCGGCGCGCCTTTGCAGGACGCGCGGACCCCGTCCGATGACGTCCTGGCGTTGCAGGAAGAATGGGCCGAGCCTGTCGAAACAGCGAAGAACCGCTTCGGTTGGATCATTCCCACGCTCGCGATCCTGACGATAGCGGGCTGGACCGGATTCTTCCTCTTTGCCCAGGGCGATGCGATCCTGGCCGGCGGGAGCCCGCAGCAATGGATCGCCTGGGTCACCAACTGGGCTATCCCGGTATTGCTTGTCGTCGCGATCTGGCTGCTGGCCATGCGGACCAGCAGCCGCGAGGCTGCGCGATTCGGGGATGCGGCCAGGCTGCTGGCCGATGAATCGGCCCGGCTCGAAGCAAGGCTGTCGATCGTCAATCGGGAATTGAGCCTGGCGCGCGAGTTCATCGCCGCCCAGTCGCGCGACCTTGAATCGCTTGGCCGGGTCGCAAGCGAGCGGCTGTCCGAGAACGCCAACCGCCTGGCGGGGCTCATTTTCGACAACAGCAGGCAGATAGATTCGATCGCAAGTGTCAGTGCAATTGCATTGGAAAACATGGACAAATTGCGAAACGATCTTCCCGTCATCGCAAACAGCGCGCGCGATGTAACCAGCCAGATCGGAAATGCCGGAAGGACGGCCCAGAACCAGCTGGATGAACTCGTCAGCGGGTTCCACCGGCTCAACGAATTCGGCGAAGCCAGCGAACGCCAGGTGCAGTCACTCCGCGCGAGGGTCGATGCGGCACTTGCCGCTTTCGAAGCCCAGGCCTCGAATCTGCAGGAAATCGCAGCGAAACGATTCGCCGCGCTCGAGGAAGGCAGCAGCCGGTTCCGGGCCGATCTCGACAGAAGCGAGATCGAAGCGCTTGCCGCTATCCGCCGCCGGGCAGAGGCGCTGGCGGGCGAATTGGCGGCCGGGTGGGATGATCTCGATGCGAAGGAAGATGCCGCCCTGCAGGCGCTTGGCAGCCGCCTCGCGGAGTTGCGCAAAGAAAGCGACACATTCGCCACCGCGCTTCGTGAAGGCGAAAGCGATGCAATCGAAAAATGGCGCCTTGCGATCGATGAAATGCGCGCGCGCCTGTCCGAAGCCCTGATCGAAATCGGTGAAATCGATTCGCGAACGCTGGAAGATACCCGCAGGCGGTTGAGTTCGCTCGGCAAGGAAGCCAAGGATGTCGACAAGGCGATGCAGAACCGGGTCGAGATCTTCATGTCTTCGCTCGAAGCCCGACGCGACGACCACAAGGCGTTCGAGGCCGAACAATTGGCTTCGCTCGAACAGCGACTGGTGGATCTCGATTTTGCGATCGCCGAGCGCCAGAAGGGCCATGTGGCCCAAATCCAGGGCTTGACCGAGCGCGGCGAAGAGCTTGTCGTCCAACTTTCGGCGCTGGGCGAACAGCTCGAGGCCTTCGACGCGCAGGGCGCGCAGGCCAGTTCGGGATTGGCTCAAGCGATCGACGCGCTGACAGCGAAGATCGAGGCCAACCAGGCCCGCCTGAACGAAACCGACAAGGCCGTTTCCGACCTGACCGATGCCAGCGTCCGCCTGCTCGAACTGATTCAGGCAAGTTCCGAACATTCGCGCGAGCAGCTGCCCAAGGCGCTCGAATCCGCGCGGCTGAGTTTGAGCGATTTTGAAGAGCGAACGAAGGCAACCGGCCTCATTCTCGAACAGGCCGGACAGAAGAGCCAGGAAGTCTCCAATTATGTCCTGGCCGCGCGACAGGACGGCAGGGCCGCGCTGGAGGAAATGGGCGCGCTTCACGCCCAGCTTGAGCAGCAAGGCCGCTCGCAGGCTGAGCAATTCGAACAGCTGCAGGCAATCCTCGCCCGGCTTTCGGAGGAAAGCGAGCAGATATCGGCCAGGTCACAAGGCGAATTGTCCCAGGCGATTGCAGCCCTGCGAGAGAACCTGAGATCGGCCATCGAAGACCTCGACAGGGGAAGCAGCGAGGCGGTTCAGAAGATCGCCGAAGAGGTCGGCGCCAGGAGCGCCGCTGCGATCGACCAGGCGCTCCGCGCGAAGTCTTCCGAGGCGATCGGCGAATTCGAGAAGGCGGTAGCGCATGCAACCGGCGTCAGCCGCGACGCGGCCCGCCAGTTGCGCGACCAGCTTGCCAAGGTCGACGAACTTGCCGGCAATCTCGAAAGCCGCGTCCAGCGCGCGCGGCAACAGGCGGAAGAACAGGTCGACAATGATTTCGCGCGGCGGGTTGCCTTGATCACCGAGAGCCTGAATTCCAACGCGATCGATATTTCGAAGGCCTTGTCCAACGATGTCACCGATACTGCCTGGGCGTCGTACCTGCGCGGCGACCGGGGCATCTTCACTCGTCGCGCGGTACGGTTGCTGGACAATTCCGAAGCACGGGAAATCGCCGAAATCTACGATCGCGACCCGGATTTCCGCGAACATGTTTCACGTTATATCCATGATTTCGAGGCGATGCTGCGCACCATGCTTTCGACGCGCGACGGCAATGCCCTTGGCGTAACCTTGCTCTCGTCGGACATGGGCAAGCTTTATGTCGCCCTCGCCCAGGCGATCGAGCGCCTGCGCGGTTAGGCAGCCGGCTTAGCGCCCTTTCTCAACCTCGCGCGACTTCGAAAAGAAATCGATGTCTTCGCGTGTAATCCAGCCATTGACGTAATTGGCGACATAGGCGGAGCACAGCACGGTTGCGAGGATAGTCGCCCGCAGCACGATCTTCTTTGGCTGGAAATTGGCCGGGGCACTGTCCGCCTGGCCGGGAATCTTCTCGATCCCGGCTTCCTCATGCGTTTTCACTCCGAATGGCAGCACGAAAAAGGCGCTCATTACCCAGAACAGGAAATATATGGCGAGGATCGATGTCCATTCCATGGGGTTCAGTCCTCAAGCAGGAGCACGCGCGTTTGCGGCTTCTTCCCGCACCAGCGCTGCGCCGCGCGCCGGGCGGCAAGGCGGGCCGCTTCCTTGATCAGCTCCCTGTCCGCGCGCGACTTGCCCTTCAGTTTCTTCAGCGCGTCCGCGACATCGCCCTCGGCTTCGTCGACGAATTGCTGGTAATCCTCATCGAGCGGGAGCCCGATCCCGTTGACCCTCGCCCTGCCCCTTGAATCGACGACCACCAGCAACATTCCGTCTCGCGCCAGGCGCCGCCGCATGGTGATCGCCTCGCCGTCGGCCGGGACAATGATGTCGCCATCGAGGACGAGCCGCCCGGCTTCTATCTCGGTCACCTTGCCGGGCTTGCCGGGAGCGAGGCGGATGATGTCGCCGTTCTTCTGCACCACCACTTTCGGAATGCCGCTGGCCGAGCCCAGCCTCCCCTGCTCCTGCATATGGCGCATCTCGCCATGAACCGGGACCAACAGTTCGGGTCTCAGCCAGCCATAGAGCGCTTCGAGTTCCGGCCTCCCGGGATGACCGGAGACGTGAATTTCGCTCTGCCGGTCGGTCACAATTTTCACCCCTCGCGCCGCGAGCTGGTTCATGACTGTGCCGATTGCCAGCTCGTTGCCGGGGATCTGGCGGCTCGAAAACAGCACGACATCGCCTTCGACCAGGCCGACATGGTGGGTATCTTCGGCGATCCTTGCGAGTGCTGCGCGCGGCTCACCCTGCCCGCCGGTTGCAAGCACCAGCACTTCCCCGCGCGGCAGGTCCATGGCGGTATCGAAATCGATCGTGTCGGGAAAGTCGTGTAGATAGCCGCACTCCTTGGCGACTTCGATGATCCGCTCGAGCGAACGCCCGGCAACACAGAGCCGGCGCCTGGTTGCTCTAGCCACTTCTCCCAGCGTCTGCAGCCGGGCGACGTTCGAGGCGAAAGTCGTCACCACCACGCGCACGCCCTCGTGCTTGCGCACCTCCGCCAGCAGGCTCTGGGCGACTTCGCCTTCCGAACCCGATGGCTTCGGATTGAAGACATTGGTCGAATCGCACACCAGTGCAAGGATGCCCCCATCGCCGAGGTCGGTCAGCTCTTCGGCGGTCGCCGGTTCGCCGATCAGTGGCTCGTCGTCGAGCTTCCAGTCGCCGGTGTGGAATACGCGGCCATATGGCGTTTCGATCAGCAGCGCGTTGCCTTCGGCGATCGAATGGGCCAGCGGCACATAGGTTATGTCGAACGGGCCCAGGGCGAAACTGTCGGTTCCTTCGACGATGTTGAGCTCGACCTGATCGGCAAGACCGGCTTCCTCGAGCTTGCGCTGGACGAGCCGCGCCGTGAACGGCGTTGCGTAAAGCGGGACCCCGAAGTCGGCAGCGAAATAGGGTACGGCTCCGATATGGTCCTCATGCCCGTGGGTCAGCACTATGCCGACCAGGTCGTCGAGCCGCTGTTCGATGAAGGCGGGATCGGCGAAGACCAGTTCGATGCCGGGATACTCGTTCCCGCCGAAGGTCATGCCAAGGTCGACCATCAGCCACTTTCCGTCGCAACCGTAAAGATTGACGTTCATGCCGATCTCGCCGGAGCCGCCCAGCGCCAGGAACAGCAATTCCCTTTCGGGCGTGAAATCCTTCTTCACGCCGTCGCCCGCTCCGCCAGGATCGCAAGGCCCAGGATCGTGAGGTCGGCCTCGACCTCGTCAAAGATGTGGGTGTGCTCCTGGAACAGGATCGCCAGGCCGCCGGTCGCGACAACCCTTGCCGGGCGGCCGATCTCCTTGCGCAACCGCTCGATCAACCCTTCCATCATCGCGACATAGCCCCAGAACACGCCGATCAGCATCTGGTTTTCGGTGTTCCGACCAATAACGCTGTCGCTTTCGGGAGCCTGGATCGCAATCCTGGGCAATTTGGCGGTCTTTCCGACCAGCGCGTCGAGCGAAAGATTGATCCCGGGGGCGATGATGCCGCCTTTGTAGGCACCGTTGAAATCGACCACTTCGAACTTGGTTGCAGTGCCAAAATCGACCACGATCAGGTCGCCCTGGTAGAGCTCGTGCGCGGCGATGCAATTGAGCGCGCGATCCGCCCCGAGCGAGCTCGGCTGTTCGACATCGATCTCGAAGCCCCAGGCGGCCTTGCCGTGCCCGGCCACCAGCGGCGTCACGCCGAAATATTTCTCCGCCAGCACGTCGAGATTGTGGTCCGCGCGCGGAACCACCGAGCCATAGATGAACCGGGTAATCTCCTTTCGATCGACCCCTTCGATCTCGAGCAGTTGCAGCAGCCACACCGCATATTCATCCCCCGTGCGCCTGGGATCGGTGGCGATCCGCCAGCGCGCCTTCGGCACCCGTCCTTCGAACAGCGCGAACACGACATTGGTATTGCCGACATCTGCCACCAACAGCATGGCTCAACCCGCTCCCTGCATCACGTCACCGGCGTGGATGACACGCATTGTTCCATCCGCCAAGCGCAGCCGCAAGGCTCCATCGCCTTCGAGACCGGCGAATGTCCCCTCGATCCTGCTTCCGTCGCCCTCGGTGACCGAGATAGCAGCGCCATTGGCATGGGCCGCCGCCAGCCAGCGCGGGATGATCGAATCGATCCCGTAGCGCCGCCAATCGGCGACCTCGCGTTCGAACTGCAGCGCGAGATCGTGCGCGAACTGGTCGCGATCGGGCGGCGGTCCGAACTCGCTGAGCGAGACCGTGGCGCGGCCGGGAACCCGCGGCGCATGAGCGAGATTGACGCCGACGCCGATAACCACGGCATCGGCCTCGCGCTCCATCAGGATGCCAGCCAGCTTGGCCCCCGACAGCAACAGATCGTTGGGCCATTTGAGCTTGAGCTCGCCGGGCGTGTTGAGCCTTGGCAGGACCGTTTCATAGACCGCCAGCCCGGCGGCCAGTGCCAAGCCTGGGGCTGTCGCGCCGCGGCCGTTGAGCCGAACCACGGTCGAACCCATGAAATTGCCTGCGCCGCCTTCCCATTGGCGGCCCAGGCGACCACGACCGCCGGTCTGGTGGTCGGCCACCAGCCAATGACCCGGCGCGATCGCCTCGCCGGAGCGCAGGCGATCGAGCAGGTCGGAATTGGTGGACCCGGTTTCGGGGACGAGCTCGATCAAGGTCCCGTCAGACTGCCTGGAAGAGGGCTGCCGCCGCCTTGGCCGTCAGGTCCCCCAGCAACGGAGTCAGCAGGTAACCGATCGGTGAGACGAACACTGCCGAGATCGCGAGCAATGCCCAATGGGCCCAGTCGCTCTTGCCCTGCACGACGTCTGCCGGATCGTCGAAATACATCACCTTGACGATCTTGATGTAATAGAATGCCCCGATCACGCTCGCGGCGATGCCGAGCGCAGCGAGCAGGACCAGGTCGGCCTCCACCGCGGCCTGGAACACCACGAACTTGCCCCAGAATCCGAACAGCGGCGGGATTCCGGCGAGGCTAAACATGATGATCGCGAGGCACAACGCCAGTGCCGGGCGGGTGCTCGACAGGCCGGCAATGTCGGAAATGCCCTCGACCGGCTCGCCCTCGGCATTCTTGAGCATCAGCACCGCAACGAAGCCGCCCACCGTCATCGCGACATAGATCGCAAGATAGGTCAGCATCGCGGCGGTGCCCGCCTGCGTCGCCGCGGCAAGCCCGATCAGGATGAAGCCTACATTGTTGATCGAGCTATAGGCCAGCAGGCGCTTGATGTTGTCCTGGCCGATCGCGCCCAGCGCCCCGATCACGATCGAGACGAGCGCGGCAAAGATGATGATCTGCTGCCAGGCGTCGGACTGGTGCCCGAAAGCGTCGAGCGCGACCCGCATGGTCAGCGCCAGGGCCGCGACCTTGGGCGCCGAAGCAAAGAAGGTCGTGACCGGGGTCGGCGCGCCTTCATAGACGTCCGGCGTCCACATATGGAACGGCGCGGCGCTGATCTTGAAGGCCAGGCCCGCGAGCATGAAGATCACACCGAACAGCGCACCCATCGCCATGTCGCCGTCAAGCGCAGCGCGGATACCCTCGAAACTCGTGGTTCCGGTAAAGCCGTAGACCAGGCTCATGCCGAACAGCAGGATGCCCGAAGCCAGCCCGCCGAGGACGAAATATTTGAGGCCGGCCTCGGCCGAACGGCCGTCGGCGCGCAGGAAAGCCGCGAGGACATAGGCCGAGAGGCTGTTGAGCTCGAGGCCGATATAGAGCGTCATCAAATCGGTCGCCGAGACCATGATGCTCATGCCGAGCACCGCGAACAGGATCAGCACCGGATATTCGGCCTTCATCGCGTTGTAGCGCTCGAAGAAAGCGGGCGCGACAGCCAGCGAGGCACCGGCCGCGGCAAAGATCAGCAGCTTGGCGAAAGCGGCAAAACCGTCGGCCGCGAACTGTCCGTAAAACGCGCTCGTATCCGGTCCCATCGCACCGGCGCAAACGGTGGGAGCGACCAGGAAGAAACAGGCGCCAAGGACAATCGCGGCGGCGATGCTGATCGCCCGGCTGGCCTTGTCGCCCAGCCAGGCAGCAGCCAGCAGCAGTGCCAGCCCCGACAGCGACAGCAGGATTTCGGGAGCGATCAGGCCAAGGGAAGTCGCAAAGTCCATCAGTGACCTCCCTCTCCAGCTGCATCTTCGCCTTCGACTCCGGTCGGGAGCGGTTCGCCGATTTGGAGCCTTGAGTCACCTTCAGGGGCCGCGCGGGCCAGCCGCGCATCGAGCGCCTGGATGTCGGCCCTGATCGGCGCGAGAAAGCTCTCGGGATAGACGCCCATCCACAGCACCGCGGCGGCGATCGGGCCGAGCATCAGCCACTCGCGCAGGTCGAGATCGGGCATCGCGGCGGCATCGGCGTTCTTCTGCACTCCGAACGCCACGCGCCAGTAGAGATAGAGCATATAGGCCGCGCCCAAGATAATTCCGGTGGCGCAGACCGCGGTCACCCAGGTCGAAACCTGGTAGATGCCCGCAAGGCTCAGGAACTCGCCGACGAAGCCGCTGGTCCCCGGCAGGCCTACGCTCGCCATGGTGAACAGCATGAACAGCAGCGCATAATGCGGCATGTTGATCGAAAGGCCGCCGTAGCGATCGATCTCGCGGGTGTGCAGCCGGTCGTAGATCACCCCGACGCAGAGGAACAACGCACCCGAAACGAGGCCATGCGAAAGCATCACGATCATCGCGCCTTCGAGACCCTGCGGGTTGAAGGCGAACAGCCCGACCGTGACGATCGCCATATGCGCGACCGAGGAATAGGCGATCAGCTTCTTCATGTCGTGCTGGACCAGCGCGATCAGGCTGGTGATCACCACCGCGGCCATCGACAGGCCGAAGATCAGCCAGGCGAATTGCGCGCTCGCCTCGGGGAACATCGGCAGGCTGAAGCGGATGAAGCCATAGCCGCCCATCTTGAGCAGCACGCCGGCAAGGATCACCGAGCCCGCGGTTGGCGCCTGCACATGGGCGTCGGGCAGCCAGGTATGGACCGGCCACATGGGCATCTTGACCGCGAAGCTCGCGAAGAAGGCGAGCCACAGCCAGGTCTGCGCGCCTGCCGGGAAGTCGTATGCCATCAGCGTCGGGATGTCGGTGGAGCCGGCCTCGTTCACCATCCACAGCATCGCAATCAGCATCAGCACCGAGCCCAAGAGCGTGTAGAGGAAGAACTTGTAGGCCGCGTAAATCCGGTTCTGGCCGCCCCAGATGCCGATGATGAGATACATCGGGATCAGCCCGGCCTCGAAGAAGATATAGAAGAGGAACAGGTCCTGTGCCGCGAACACGCCGATCATCAGCGTTTCCATGAACAGGAACGCCGCCATATATTCGCCGACGCGCTTGTCGATCGCTTCCCAGCTGGCGCCGACACAGATCGGCATCAGGAACAGCGTCAGCATGATCAGGACCAGCGCGATCCCGTCGATCCCGAGCGCATAGGAAAAGCCGGCGAACAGCTCGGCGCGCTCGGTGAACTGCCATTGCGCGCCACCGATGTCGTAATGGGCCCACAATACGATGCCGAGCGCGAGATCAACGAGCGTCGCGACCAGCGCGATCATCCGCGCCGACTTAGCCTCGACGAACAGGCAGGCCAGCGCCGCGAGCAGCGGGATGGCGAGCAGGATCGAAAGGATCGGGAAGCCCTCCATCAGAATAGCACCCATGCAACAGTAGCGCTCAGCCAGAGAAGCACGATCGAGGCGAACGAGAGGCAGCCCGGTCCATCCATCAGAGCATCACCCAGGTGATCGCGGCGACGAGGCCGATGAGCATGATCAGCGCGTAGCTATAGAGATAGCCGGACTGGAAGCGCTTGGCGGCTGCCGCGCCTTTGAACGTCACCCACGCCGCGCCGTCGGGCCC
>NZ_DBNHSF010000007.1:0-14663 GCF_057143545.1 Candidatus Andeanibacterium sp. | reverse complement strand
ACCGCCAGCGCGGTGCCGCGCAGCGCTTCGGCCGCATTGCGGTCGGCAATCTCGGCAAAGCGGGCGATCGCCCCGCCCTTGCCGTCGTCGCGCAGCTGCTTGAGCGTCAGCGCGCCATCGTTGAACGATGTGAAGCGGGAGAGCGCCGCAACGCCCTCCCCGAACAACTTCAAGCGAACTTCGCCCGTCACGCCATGTGCGCCAATGATGGCGGCGAGCGTGACGGGTTTGTCGTTCGCCAAGTTTAGCCTTCCGACTTCTCTTCGGAAGCTTCCTCGGCGGCAGGCGCCTCTTCAGCAGGGGAATCTTCTGCGGGAGCTTCCTCGGCCGGGGCTTCCTCCGCAGCCGGTTCCTCGGCGGCGGTCTCTTCAGCCGGTGCTTCTTCGGTTGCGGGTTCTTCCGCCGGAGCCTCTTCGGCAGCCGCTTCTTCAGCCACGACTTCTTCGATCACCGCTTCCTCAGCCGGCGCTTCTTCCTCGGCCGGAGCGTTGGCGGCTTCCTCGGCCGCGGCAGCCTTGGCGGCCTTCTCCTCGGCTCGTTCCTTGGCGGCCTGGCCAGGTTCGCCCTTGATCGGGTTGTTGCGCGCGGCACGCTCGCGGATGCCGGCGGCATCGAGGAAGCGGGCCACACGGTCGGACGGCTGCGCGCCGACGCCGAGCCAGTAGCGCGCGCGATCCTCGTCGAGCTTGAGGCGGGCCGGGTCGTCCTTGGCGAGCAGCGGGTTGTAGATCCCGATCTGCTCGAGATAGCGGCCGTCACGGGCCCTGCGGCTATCCGCCACAACGATCCGGTAATAGGGCCGCTTCTTCGCGCCGCCGCGCGACAAACGCAGTGCAATTGCCATTTCAATCTACCTTTCTAACGTAATTTCCTGAAATCACTTCTTTTTCATCAAATCGTTCAAGTCGGCCGGGAGCTGGCCCGGGCCGGGACCGCCAAGCCCCGGCAGGCCGCCGCCACCCATTCCGGGCGGCGCGACACCGCCCATTCCGCCTCCGCCGAACAGGCTGGCGAGGCCTTTCAGCCCACCCATCTTCCTGATCTGCTTCATCGCCCGGCCCATTTCCTGGTGCATCTTCAAGAGCTTGTTGACGTCCTGCACATCGGTACCGGAGCCAGCTGCCACCCGCCGCTTGCGCTTGGCGTTCATCAATTCGGGCCGTTCGCGCTCCTTCGGCGTCATCGAGCCGATGATTGCGTCCATATGGACCAGCACCTTGTCGTCCATCCCGCTCTGCGCCATCGCCGCCTTGGCCTTCTTCATGCCCGGCAGCATCCCGGCGAGCATGCCGATCCCGCCCATATTCTGCATTTGCCGGAGCTGCATGCGCAGGTCGTTCAAATCGAACTTGCCCTTGAGCATGCGCTCGGCGAGGCGATCGGCTTCTTCCTTCTTGATCGTTTCGGCGGCCTTTTCGACCAGCGAGACGACATCGCCCATGCCGAGGATCCGGCTCGCCACGCGGCCTGGGTGAAAGGCTTCGATCGCGTCGATCTTCTCGCCCGTACCGGCAAACTTGATCGGCTTGCCGGTGACCGCGCGCATCGACAGCGCCGCGCCGCCGCGGGCATCGCCGTCCATGCGGGTGAGGACCACGCCGGTGAGGTCGACTTCGCCCGCAAAGCTCTGCGCGACATTGACCGCGTCCTGGCCGGTCAGCGAATCGACCACCAGCAGCATTTCGGTCGGCTTCGAGATCGCCGCGACCGCCTTCATCTCGGCCATCAGCGCATCGTCCACATGCAGCCGTCCGGCGGTGTCGAGCAGCAGCACGTCGGCCGCCTGGAGTTTGGCCGCCTGCAGCGCGCGGGTGGCAATCTCGGTCGGTTGCTGGCCGGCGACGATCGGCAGGGTCGCGACCTCGACCTGCTCGCCCAGCACCGCCAGCTGTTCCTGCGCCGCCGGGCGATTGACGTCGAGCGACGCCATCATCACCTTCTTGCCCTGCTTGTCTTTCAGCAGCTTCGCGATCTTGGCGGTGGTCGTGGTCTTGCCCGAGCCCTGCAGGCCGACCATCATGATCACGACCGGCGGGATCGCTTTGAGATCGAGTTCGGCCGCCTGCCCATCGCCCTCGGCTCCGCCGAGCATCTCGACCAGCGCATCGTTGACGATCTTGACCACCTGCTGGCCGGGCGTGACCGAGCGCAGCACTTCCTGGCCAACCGCCTTTTCGGTAACCGCATCGACGAACCGGCGGACCACCGGCAGGGCGACGTCGGCTTCGAGCAGGGCGACGCGAACTTCGCGCATGGCCGCGCGGACATCGTCTTCCCTGAGCGCGCCACGGCCGCGCAAGCGATCGAACACGCCGCCAAGCCGGTCTGACAAGCTCTCGAACATCGCCCTTGCCTACTCCTTCACAGGCCAAAAAGACCTGTTAAATGCCAAAAACGCCGGCGGACGAAACCTCGTCGGCCAGCGTGCGAATCTCTAAACGAAATCCGACTTTTTCAGTTCGAATGGTGGAGCCCCAATTGGACAAAGTCCGAGGCGAAGCCATTCGCATTTCTTTCGAATGGTGGAGCCGAGGGGGATCGAACCCCTGACCTCTACAATGCCATTGTAGCGCTCTCCCAGCTGAGCTACGGCCCCGGTCCATTCATGTCATGCGCCTTGGGGGGCGCATCCCTTGCGGGAGGGCCGCCCTTTATGGGCAGACCCGCGATTCCGCAAGTGTTTTAGCTCTCTTCCTCGTCGCTTTCGGCGGCACCGGCCACACCGAGATCGTCATCGCCGCCGAGGTCGACATCGTTGTCGGGCGAATCCCCGTGCTCGTCGATATCCTCGAGATCCTCCTCGAGATCGTCATCGGCGAGATCGGCATCCGCTTCCTCGTCGACTTTCTTCTCTTTCTCTTCCTCGAACGGAATCGGCTGCTTCGACTTGAGCACCGGCTCGGGATACCACTGATTGCCGCATTCGATGCAGCTCACGGGTTCGTCGGTGCCGAGATCGTAGAAGCGGGTGCCGCATTTGGGGCAGCTGCGCTTGGTACCCCATTCAGGCTTGACCATAGAAAATCCTCAATCTGCTCCTGCCGCTGGGGCAGGCAAAAACTCGTCGGTTGATGGGTATTGAAGGGGCGAGAATCAAGCACCCTCACCGCATCGGGTGGCGCGCCTTGCCATAGGGCAAAGGCGCTGTCAAAAGCCGCGCGCGAATAGCAGCACCCAACCGGAAAGCAAGCCTTGTCACACGCCGACCCCAACCAGATGCATCCACGCCGAGTCATGCGGTCGGGGCCCCTGCGCGGGACGATTCGCGTCCCGGGCGACAAGTCGATCAGCCACCGCTCGGTGATGTTCGGCGCGCTGGCGGTGGGCGAAACGCGGATCACCGGCCTGCTCGAAGGCGAGGACGTGATGGCGACCGCCGCCGCGATGCGGGCAATGGGCGCGACCGTCGAGCGCAAGGCCGATGGCGGCTGGAGCGTCCATGGTGTCGGCGTCGGCGGCTTGCTCCAGCCCGCAGGGCCGCTCGACATGGGCAATAGCGGGACCTCCACCCGGCTGCTGATGGGGCTGGTCGCGAGCCATCCGATCACCGCGCAATTCATCGGCGATGCGAGCCTCTCGAAGCGCCCGATGGGCCGCGTGATCGACCCGCTTTCGACCATGGGCGCGGCGTTCGATGCCTCCGAAGGCGGCACCCTGCCGCTCACCGAACGCGGCATCTGCCCGGCCGTGCCGATTTCCTACCGGCTGCCGGTGGCGAGCGCGCAGGTGAAGAGCGCGGTGCTGCTTGCCGGGCTCAACACGCCGGGCGTGACCACGGTGATCGAACCGGTCCCGACCCGCGACCACACCGAGCGGATGCTGACCGGCTTCGGCGCGGAATTGTGGGTCGAAGAGGAAGGCGGGGAACGCGTGATCAAGCTGCGCGGCGAGGCCGAGCTCAAGCCGCAGCAGATCGAGGTGCCGGGCGATCCCTCGTCGGCGGCGTTCTTCATCGTCGCCGCGCTGATCGTTCCGGGGAGCGAAATCCTGATCGAAAATGTCGGCCTCAACCCGACCCGCGCCGGGCTGATCCAGGTGCTGCGCGACATGGGCGGCCGGATCGAGGAAGCGAACCGCCGCGAAGTCGGCGGCGAGCCGGTCGCGGATCTCAGGGTCTCGCACAGCCCGCTCAAGGGAATCGCAGTCGATCCCGCGATTGCGCCGAGCATGATCGACGAATTCCCGGCGCTGTTCGTCGCGGCGAGCCTGGCCGAAGGGCGCACGACCACCAGCGGGCTCGAGGAATTGCGGGTCAAGGAGAGCGACCGGATCGCGGTGATGGCCGCCGCGCTCACCAGCGCGGGCGCGCGGGTCGAGGAAAACGCGGACGGGCTGGTGATCGACGGGACCGGCGGAGAGCCCCTGCCGGGCAACGCTGCGCCCGTCACCACCCATCTCGACCACCGGATCGCGATGTCGATGGCGGTGGCGGGTCTTGCAAGCCGCGACGGGGTCGAAGTCGACGACACGCGCCCGATCGCCACCAGCTTCCCCAATTTCGAAGCGCTGCTGGATGGGCTGGCGGGATGAGCCCCGAAGCCGCTAATTATGTCGGCTTTCTCGGCATGGGATTGATCATCGCCGCCTATGCCTATGTGACGCTGGCGAAAGCGCAGAACCAGTTTCTCTACCATGGGATGAACCTCGTCGGCGCCGGCCTGCTTGTGGCATCCCTGCTGGTGAACACCAACCTTCCGGCCTTGGTGCTCGAAGCGATCTGGATGGTGATCGCGCTGGTCGGCCTTACGGTCGCACTTATGAAACGGGGAAAGGCGTGATGCTAAAGCGGCTCATCGCCTTCGCGCTGATTTTTGGCATCTCTTTCGGCACTTATGCAGTTTGGGGGAAAGGACCGCTGACACCCTTCGATGCCATTAGCAGGGCATTCTTTGCTTCGTTGGCCTGTTTCCTACTTCACATGAAATGGAAGCGAAGTGAACGTCAAAGGGCTCGTCTGAAGGATACGTTCAAATGATCATCGCCGTCGACGGCCCCACTGCCTCGGGCAAGGGCACCATTGCCCGCGCACTCGCCGCGCGCTTCGGCCTGCCACATATGGATACCGGCCTGCTCTACCGCGCGGTCGGGCGGCAGGTGGCGCTCAATGGCGGCGATCCGGACAATCCCGATGACGCGCTTGCCGCCACCCACTTCCCCGACAGCCTGCTCAGCGATCCCGAATTGCGCAGTGAAGTGAGCGGCGGGTTTGCCAGCCGCGTCTCGGTCCATCCGGGCGTGCGCCAGGCGCTGTACGAACGCCAGCGGGCGTTCGCCACCCAGCCCGGCGGCGCGGTGCTCGACGGGCGCGACATCGGCACGGTGATTGCACCCGATGCGCATGTGAAGCTCTATGTCACTGCCGATGTCGAAGTGCGCGCGATGCGCCGCTTCCTTGAAATGCGCGACCGCGACATCGCCGTGGAGCTGGAGGACATCGAGCGCGACCTCGCCATCCGCGACCGGCGCGACCGCGCCCGCAAGGACGCCCCGCTCATCGCCGCCGATGATGCGATCCTGCTCGATACCTCGGAAATGGAACGCGACGAGGCTGCGTTGGCGGCAATCGAACGGGTCGAGCAGGCGCTCGGGCTGGACTAGCGGATCGGCGGTGAGCCGCTGCTGGCTCTAATGCTGGTGCTCGGGCGGTGCGAACAATATCAGCTCGACCCGCTCGGAGCCTTTGACATAGCCGTCGTGCCCGGGCGGAATCTCGAAAAAGTCGCCCTTCCTGATCGTGATCTCCGCACCCGTCTCGACCATGCGCACGACGAGCTCGCCGCCGATGCAATAGCCCGTATGGTGCATCGGGCAGGAATCCGGCGAACCAAGCAGCGGCTTCTCGTCCTTTTCCCAGGTCCATCCGGGCTCGAATATGGCGTGCATACCGGTCGTTCCGGCACCGGTCCGGACGATGGAAATCCCGCCGGCCTGCTTCATGTCGAGCAACTGGTCGGGCTGGTCGAAGCGCCTCGTTTCGATGGTAGCTGTCATGGCCATTCTCCTGTTCTGACAGCTTGTCTTGATAGAGCAGGCAAGACTGCCAAGCTTGGAGATTTCATGGAGATTGAAGGCGGGCGACAAATTTTCCCGATGGCCACCCCGGACTGCCGGCAGATATTTCGCTGTCCTACAGGCCCGGCAATCCGCACTAAGAGCAAATGCGGAGGATAACCTTTCACGCTTCGGCCCACCGTGAATTCATCGCTCCCGTCGCCCATCCCGCTTTTCTTTTCCTGGGCTGTGTTACCCTGTTGCCCTCCGTTCAGCTTCGAACCCGAAATCCCTTGCGTTTCCGCCAATCCTCGCCTAGGGCGCGCGCGTTCTCGCAATCTCCTGATTGAAAGGACCCGGGCGTCGGCATTCGGCCCCGCACGGCATCGGCCCTCTTGCCCCGTTGGCCCGGACAATGGTGTTCGGAGACGGGTAAAGACCCCGGTAAAACCGGTGGCCGGAAATGACAGTATTGGGAAATTGACAAATGGCCTCTTCGGCTAATCCATCGCGCGCCGATTTCGAAGCGCTCCTCAACCAACAATTCGGCGACGAAGCAGACGGCGGTTTTGAAGGCCGCGTCGTAAAAGGCACCGTCACCGCAATCGAAAACGACAAGGCCGTGATCGATGTCGGCCTCAAGAGCGAAGGCCGCGTCCCGCTCAGGGAATTCGCCCATGGCGGCGACCATGGCCTGTCCGTCGGCGATGAAGTCGAAGTCTTCGTCGACCGCGTCGAGAATGCCGACGGCGAAGCGATGCTCAGCCGCGACCGCGCCCGCCGCGAAGCCGCCTGGGACAAGCTCGAGAGCGAATTCGGCGAAGGCAAGCGCGTCGAAGGCCGCATCTTCGGCCGCGTGAAGGGCGGCTTCACGGTCGATCTCGACGGTGCCGTGGCCTTCCTCCCCGGCTCGCAGGTCGATATCCGCCCGGTGCGCGATGTCGGCCCGCTGATGGACATGCCGCAGCCGTTCCAGATCCTCAAGATGGACCGCCGCCGCGGCAATATCGTGGTCTCGCGCCGTGCGGTGCTCGAGGAAACCCGCGCCGAACAGCGCAGCGAGCTGATCGACCAGCTTTCCGAAGGCCAGGTGATCGACGGCGTCGTCAAGAACATCACCGATTACGGCGCCTTCGTCGACCTCGGCGGAATCGACGGCCTGCTTCACGTCACCGACATGAGCTACAAGCGGGTCAACCACCCGAGCGAAGTCATCAATATCGGCGACACGGTGAAGGTGCAGATCGTCCGCATCAACGAAGACACGCAGCGCATCTCGCTCGGCATGAAGCAGCTTGAAAGCGATCCGTGGGACGGCGTCGAAGCCAAATACCCGATCGGCGCCAAGCTCTCCGGCACAGTCACCAACATCACCGAATATGGCGCCTTCGTCGAACTCGAAGCCGGCATCGAGGGCCTGGTCCATGTCTCGGAAATGAGCTGGACCAAGAAGAACGTCCATCCGGGCAAGATCGTTTCGACCAGCCAGGAAGTGGATGTGATCGTGCTCGAAGTCGATGCCGACAAGCGCCGCATCTCGCTCGGCCTCAAGCAGGCCCAGCAGAATCCGTGGGAAGCATTCGCCGAGAAGCACCCGGTCGGCAGCGAAGTCGAGGGCGAAGTCAAGAACGCCACCGAATTCGGCCTGTTCATCGGGCTCGATGGCGACGTCGACGGCATGGTCCACATGTCGGATATCGCCTGGGGCATTTCGGGCGAAGACGCATTGGCGCTCCACCGCAAGGGCGAGATGGTCAAGGCGATCGTGCTCGATGTCGACACCGAAAAGGAACGCATCAGTCTCGGCATGAAGCAGCTTGAAAAGGGCGCGCCCACCGCCGGTGGCGCAGCGGCCGCGAGCGGCCTCAAGCGCAACCAGGTGGTCACCGTCACGGTTCTCGAAGTGCGTGACGGCGGGCTCGAGGTGCAGGTCGGCGAAGACGGTGCGACCGGCTTCATCAAGCGCAGCGACCTTGGCCGCGACCGCGACGAACAGCGGCCCGACCGCTTCCAGGTCGGCCAGAAGATCGACGCCATGGTGACCGGGTTCGACCGTTCGAAGAAGCCCAACTTCTCGATCAAGGCGCGCCAGATCGCCGAAGAGAAGGAAGCCGTGGCACAGTTCGGATCGTCGGATTCGGGGGCCTCGCTGGGCGACATCCTGGGCGAAGCGCTCAAGAAGGACGACAGCAAGAAGTAGGTTTCGTTCGACCTTCGATTGGACTTGGCAAGGCCCGCCCGGAACGATCCAGGCGGGCCTTTCCTACTCACCGCTCCGGGAGTAGGGTGCGTGCATGAGAGCCGCGTGCCAATGTGGCCAGCTATCCGCGACGATCGAGGATGGCGCGGAGCCGATGAGGATCGCCTGTCACTGTACTTCCTGCCAGAAGCGCAGCGGCTCGCCGTTCGGCTATGTCGCCTATTTCCTCGAGAACGAGGTCGTGATCGAGGGAGAATCCCGCGAATATTCCCGCCCGACCGATACCGGGGCGACCCTCACCAACGGCTTCTGCCCGCGCTGCGGCAGCTCGCTCTACGTAAAGGTCGAACGCTTTCCCGAACTGTTCGGGATCACCGTCGGGTGTATCTCCGATCCGTCATTTCCGCCGCCCAGGATCTCGGTCTACGAGGAGGTGCGGCACCGCTGGATTACCCTGCCCGAAGGAACCAGCCATTACGATCGCGGAAGGGGCAGCAACACCGAATGACGCTCGAAGTCCACCAATTCCCCTGTCTCGCCGACAATTACGGCTTCCTGGCCCACGATCCGGCATCGGGCGAGACGGCCTGCATCGATACGCCCGACGCCGATGCATACCTCCGCGAGGCCGAGGCGAAGGGCTGGACCATCACCCAGATCTGGAACACCCATTGGCACCCCGATCATGCCGGCGGGAACGAGGCGATCAAGGAACAGACCGGCTGCGTGATTACCGCACCCGAAGTGGATGCGCCGAAGATCCGCGGGGTCGACCGCACCGTCGGCCAGGGCGACACGGTCTCGCTCGGAAGCTTTACCGCACGGGTGATCGATGTCGGCGGGCACACGCTGGGCCATATCGCCTATCACCTGCCCGAAGCTGGCGTGGCGTTTGTCGGCGACAGCGTTTTTGCGCTCGGTTGCGGGCGGATGTTCGAGGGCTCGCCGTCGCAATTCTGGGCGAGCCTCTCGCGGATCAAGGCGCTCCCGCCCGAGACGCGGCTCTATTGCGCGCATGAATACACCGCGTCGAACGCCAGATTCGCGCTCCATGCCGATCCCGAAAATGCGCCGCTGGCCGATTATGCCCGCGAGGTGGCAGAGAAGCGGGCGCGCGGCGAATGGACCGTGCCGACCACGCTGGCGAAGGAACTCGAAGCGAATCCCTTCCTCCGCGCGGACGACCCGGCGATACAGGCGCGCTGGGCCCAAAGCGATGGGAAGCTCGGCGATGCGGTGGCGACCTTCGCCGCGCTCAGGGCAGCGAAGGACAATTTCTGAGCCTTAATACGCCACGGTGAAGCGGCTGCGCGAATGGTTGTGCTGTTCGAGTTCGTCGACCATCGCGATCGCATAATCGGCATAGCTGATCTTGCTGTCGCCATTGGCATCGGTGACGAGCTCGTCCTTGCCCAGCCGGAAGCTGCCCGGGCCCATGCGCGGGCCTTCGAAGATCACCATGGCAGGCGAGAAGAAGGTCCAGTCGGTCTCGGTCTCGTTCCGCAGGTCCTGGAGGAAATCGATCGCCGGTTTGACGATCGGCTTCAAGTTCTCGGGGAAATGCGGGGAATCGAAGAGCATCTGGCCGTCAGCGCCCTTGAGGCTGGCCGCGCCGCCCATCACCAGCAGGCGGTTGACACCGGCCCGCTTGACCGCGCCGAGCAGGGTCGAAGCGGGAATGTCGAAATGGACTGCGCTGATCACCGCATCGACCCCTTTGATCAGGCCTGCCAGCGCATCGGCGTCCGACGCGTCGCCCTCAACGGGCGTGATCCCCTCGCCCGACGGCAGCTTGTCGGCATTGCGCGCGATCGCCACGACCTCATGCCCGCGCGACACCAGTTCCTTGGTGATCTCCGAACCGCCCTTGCCGCTCGCACCCAGCACTGCAACCTTCATCTCGTCTCTCCTGGAATATCGATCAGGCACGGCTTGTGCCGCAGGAATGGTCCCTGCCGCAAGCAAGTTAGTCTTGGGCGGGAATCAGATCGACGAGATCGACCGATCGACCAGTTCCTGGTCGGCGGCGGCGGTATGCTTCTCGGCAATCAGCTGGCGGGCGGCGGCGGCGGCAGCCTTGGCCGCTGTTTCGCGCAATTCCTCGACCGCGGCGCGCTCGGCGGCAGCGATCTTCTCTTCCGCAATCGCCTGACGCCGGGCGACGAGGTCCTTCGCATCCTTTTTTGCCTTGGCGACGATCGCCTTGGCCTGCTGCTCCGCGCTCGCCTTGATCTCGGCGATGTCCTTGTCGGCCTGCTTGGTCTTCTTCTCGTAGCTGGCCTTGAGCGCCTCTGCTTCCTCGCGCAGCTTGGCCGCTTCGTCGAGCGCCTTCCTGATCTCGGCGATCCGTGAATCTAGGATACCGGCGATAATCCGCGGCACTCCCGCGCGCAGCATGATCAGGATGACCACGATCATCGCCAGCGCGACAAAGAAGCCGGGCGTCAGGAAGGAAATGCCGAACGCCGCATTTTCGGCGTGCTGTTCCGCCTCTCCGGCGGCATGTCCTGCTGCGGCAAGGAGCTCAAACATTGCCCATCGCTCCCGCCACGGCCTTGCGCGCTTCGGCTTCGGCGACGCTGGCGCCGGTCAGCTTTGCGACGATTGCGCGCGCGGCCTCAGTCGCGACTTCCTCGATCTCGGCCAGCGCGGAAGCGCGGGCGTCCGCCAGCGCCTGCTCGGCCGCTTCGATCCTGGCGGCGACTTCCGAATCCGCCTTGGCCAGGACCTTTTCGACATCCTTGGCCGCCTTGTCCCTGGCCTTGGCCGACAGGTCCTGCCCTTCGGCATGGGCCTCGTCCATCCTTGTCCGCCAGGCCGCCTCGCTCGCCTCTGCCTCGTCCTGCAGGCGCTGGGCCTCGGCAAGATCCTCGGCGATCTTCGCGTCGCGCGCGTCGACCGTCGCTTCGACCTTGGGCACGATCCCGCGGCCGACGAAGAAGTAGATCACACCCAATACCAGCAGCAGCCAGAACCACTGCGACTGATAAACGAGAGCGAGTTGCGATAGCTGAGGCATGTGTCACCAGCTCACTGAAAGGAAGGACCTGTCGCCGAATGGCGAAAGCTATGAAGGCGATCAGGCGGCCGGCGGAGCGTAAAGGATGATCATCGCCACGGCAAAGGCCATCAGGCCAAGCAGTTCGGCAGCAGCGAAGCCGATATAGAGCGTGCCGGTCTGGCCGCCCGCGGCTCCCGGATTGCGCAATGCGCCCTGCAGGAACGAGCCGAAGACGTAACCCACGCCGGCCGCCGCAGCGCCCACGCCGATCGCCGCGACGCCCGCGCCGATAACCTGTGCAGAAGAAAGTTCCATTGTTCTAACTCCGTTGGATAAGGACTTGAAATTTTAGTGAAGATTGACCGCATCATTGATGTAAAGGGCAGTCAGCAAGGCAAAGACGAATGCCTGGATCGCTCCGACAAGCAGCTCCAGCGCATTCACGAAGATCACGAATACGAACGCAAGGGCACCGATCCCATAGCCCATCGCACCTCCGGCATTGAGACCCTGGACCACGAAATTTCCGAACACGTCGAGCAGGACGTGGCCGGCAAACATGGCGATGAACGGACGAAGCCCGAGGCTGAACGGACGGACAAGAAAGCTGATGAACTCGACCGGGGCGATGAAGACCTTCATCACCAGCGGTGTCCCGTGCGGGACGAACAGCGTGAAGAACTTCACTCCGTGGGTCCAGAAACCGACCCCGAGCACGATCGCAAAGCTTATGATCGACATCATCCCGGTGACCGAAAAATGGCTCGTAACGGTGAAAGGATGCGGACCGACGATCGCGAACGGCATTGCCCCTATCCAGTTCGCGGTCAGGATGAAGACAAAGGCGGTGAACACCCATGGCAGGTATCTCCGCCCTTCCTTGCCAATGCTTTCACGGGTGATGTTGTCGACAAAGCCCGTCAGCATCTCGACCGCGGCCTGCCAGCGGCCGGGTACGAGCTGGCGGCGCGTCCCGCCCCACATGAAAGCCAGGATCACCGTAAGGACGATCAGCATCCACAGCGCGGAATTGGTGAACTGGAACGGGCTGACAGCCAGCGTTTCGCTACCGATCGGAGCGATCTGGAACTGGTGCATCGGATCAATGGACGGCGCTGCCAATTTCGTAACTTTCCGGTCTGTCTGGAGCTTATTCGGCGGGCTTGTTAATCATCCGCATGACGTGGATACATGCCCCGATGAAAGCGATGAACATCAATGCGATAGTGATCCATGGCAAGGTGCCGATCACGTTGTCGAGAAACAGGCCGATGAGGATTCCGCCGAGGGGATAGCCGACCATCGTCGAAACGACCTGCATCCCGGTTGCCTGTCCGTCCCGCAATGGCTTGTGGTCGCGCGCCAGCCGCGCATCCTCGGCCTTGCGCGCAACCGCGATCCGTTCCTCGAGGGAACCGATATTGGGGTCCCCTTGGCTTGCTGGGCCAATCGGTGCGTTTTTGGGCTCGTCGGACACGATGGATTCAGTCGCCTCGAAGGATCAGCTATGCGCGGCCAGAAGCAGTCCGGCCGGTGACGCGCCGCCCTTAAGGGCGGGCGACAGGCGAGTCAACATGGAGGGTGTTGCCATGCATCAAGCTCGGCTTGTGCAGTGCAATATCGGGGCTGTCAGGGGCAGCGCGGATCGCGATCTGGCGCCGCGGCGGTCCGCTGTTTCCACGTCCGGGTGGAATAGGCCTGGTACATCTCGCCCGGAACGGTCCTTTCGATCGCGACACATCCGGAAGTAAAGGCAAATTCCTCGAGCGTGGCCGGCGGAGTCGCCTGTTGCGCACGCTCGGTATAGATGGCGCGGCGCTTGATATTGATGTCGGCGACAAGCTTTGTGAGGTCCGGCGTTTCGTTGCCGACAATACCGAGATAGCCGTCCATCTGTTCGCCCACCCTGCCGCTTGCCCGGGCGGATTCATAAGCAGGGTCGCGCTGGGCGTAGGCGGCGATGCCGATTCCGGACAAGGCAAGGCCGGCAAGGGCGCTTGCTAGGATCGTGCGCTTTAACATCGATAGTTTCATCTCGGTCTCGCTCAGAATATGTCCGCGTTCTCTTCGATCATGTCTTCGGCATCTGCCGCCAGACGATAAACCACTTCCTGCGTGATGTTGATGTTGAGCTCGATCACGATCGCATCTTCCGGCGCGTTGATCGTGATGCAGCCCGTCAGGGCCAATGGCCCTGCCAACATCATCACCCCCGCGCGTCCTGGTCTCAACAGTTCCATCGGCACCTTATGCGCCGAGCCTGCTCGGGAGGTCAATTTGCGTGACACCATGATCAATTCTCGCTTTCGTAAGGCTGAATGCGTGCTTCATCGCCGGTTTCAGCTTCGGGAAGATCGGGCGGCCTGATGGCTCGCATTCGGCTGAAAACCGGCCGCTCGACCGGATTGCCGCTCTCGTCCAGCAATCCGACTTCACGCGGGTCGGCGACATAGGCGGGGTCGTACATGGTCTTGATCGAAGTGATGAGCTTGTAGAACGGGGCCCTGATATTGACGTTGAACCTGACCGGGACCCTGGCGATCTGCCGGGTGATGATGTTCTGCCGGGCGCCGGAACCCTGCTGGATTCCATCGAACCTGACCTGGGTGACGATCTCGCCCTGCAACGGCCCGTTGAGGAAGACTTCCATCTTCCGGTAGTCGAGCGAGCGCAGCGCATCGAAGGCGAATTTGGCCATCGGGTGCATGTCTTCGTAGGTCAGCGCACCGACATAGGCGAGATTGCCGCCGGGGGGCCGGGATTCAAGCGTCCCTCCAACCAGCCTGCCGCCGTCTTCGTCGAAATGTAGTGGAACCCGCCCGTCAAACGTCCCTGTCGCGCTGATATTCGCAAGATCCATCCGCTGGACGAACATCCCGGCGTTGATGCCGATCAGCCGCAGGGTATAGCGCCGCTCATCGCTGGTGGTCAGCATGGTGGTCGTCGGCTCGAGAAGCAGCGATCCGCCGAGGAAGGGCCACGCACCGCCGTGGATGACCATCTCGTAACCGGGCCGCAATTCGTAGGTCAGGTTGCCGCGTTCGACCTCGATGCCGGGATTGAAGGAGTTGATAGTCAGGACTTGCTCCGGAGCGGTAACGAAGCCGAGCAGGTCGGTGAATTCGATTACCCCTGAAACGCCTTCGACCGGACCGAATGCGGCGGCGAAATCGAGGTCATCGGTGGAAAACTCGCCGGTGCTGGTCACCCGGTCCGCGTCCCATACGATCGAGCCCCAACCGTCGACCCGGCCATAGACGTTGGCAACCAGGCCCAGCGCGATATCGGAAATCGTATCGGGCTGGAGCCGGTCGTCGAACTGCAATCCGGCAAGCGTGAGCCGCGCCTGCCCCTGCTGGGTGCCGAGATCGTGTTCGATATCCGCCCGGGTCACGATCCGGTCGCTGCGGGGCTCGCGCAAATCCGCATGGGCGGTGATCAGGTTGCCTGCCATCACGAGGCTGGCATCAT
>NZ_DBNHSF010000006.1:0-3268 GCF_057143545.1 Candidatus Andeanibacterium sp. | reverse complement strand
AACAGTTTCTCGGCGAGGCCGTCGAGCCGGTCATGCACGTTTTCGAGCCGTTTCGACTTCACCCGGTGATAGTCGCGCTGGCCGGTGACATGCGGCCGCAGCAGGTTTTCGAGCGCGCTTCTGAGATAGTCCCTGTCGATCACCGCCTCGGGCAGGCCCACCGCCCGGATCGTCAGCCGCGCGTGGTATTCGGGCCAGTTCGCGCCCTTGCCGCGCGGCCAGCGACCGGGCGGGCGGGCGACCCCCAGCATCATCATCACCGGGGCATGGCGAAGATATTCGGCGACCCTGCGCGTATCGAACCAGCGCGAATGCCATTCCTTGCGCGCGCCGAACCAGGTGATCAGCAGGATATTGCCGAGGAGCAGGAATTCGAGGCTCGCAAAGACCCATTTGTGGTCGTCGAAATGGAGCGGCTGGTAGGCGAGGCCTGCCAGCACCGCGAGCGAGGCGAGCAGGAAATTCGCCACCATCCCGCTGCGATAGGCATCCGACAGCCAGGTCGAAATCCCGTCGGCCCAGGCGAATTGCGGGAGGATGATTTCGGCAATCCCGTCGAGCACCTTGCGGTCGCTGCCGGGGATCGCCCGCCCGGCCTCGAGCAGGTGCTTGCCGCTGCCTTCGGCTACCTGGTCGGGCCGTTCATAGGTCTGGACCAGCGCCTTCAGCGAATAGCTCTTCTGCCCGAAGATCTTCTCGATCGCGCGATAGCCGATCCAGAACGGGCTGCTGCGGCCGTGCCATTTCTCGCCCTGGAGGAGATCGGGCCCGGTGCTGGGCAAATCGTCCTCGGAGTGAAGCGCGCCCTTAATGATCGCCTTGAGCAGATGCGCATCCTGCCCGTTCGACAGCGAGTGATGCGCGAGCGCTTCGGGGGTGGCGAAGATCGACCAATGTTCGGTCCGCGAAGGGTTGATCAGCAGCACCGGGGCGCCCAGAGCCAGCGCGGTCGAGATCGTATGGCCGGTGCCGCCGCCGAGGTTGTGGAACTTCCCGTCCCACACCCCGATGATCAGGTCGCATTGTTCGATCATCACCCGCGCGGCGAGCTCGACCTGGTCAGATTTATGCGCGTGATAGAGCTGGGCGAGCTCGGGCTTGTCCGGCCGCGCCAGCATCGCCTTGAGCATATGCGTCAGCGCCTGGTCCTGGTCGGCGAGCTCGAACAGTTTCGCCCTGGCTTCGAGCGCGCCGATCGCATCGGACTTTGCCTGCATGGCGGGATCGTCGACCGGCTCGCCGGCGAGCAGGCGGTCGACATCCTCGGGCGTCCTGGGGTCGGCATTGACCGCGCGATTGAGGTCGCGCCCGAAGGGCAGCGGCGCGACAAGTTCCCAGCCGCGGGCGAGCGCGGATTCCGCCGCGACCTGGTCGACCCCTTCGGCCAGCAGGCTGTGGAAGCGGATCGGCGCGAGCTCATAAGGGATTTCGGCGAGCACCGCCTCGACCTGGTTGAAAATGAGGTTGAGCTCGGTCGCGACCTTGTCGCGATTGGCCGAGAATGCCTCGTTGCTCTCGCGGTGCCCGGTCACTCCCAGCGACAGAAGCGGCAGGGGAGGGACAGGCGCCGAGACCTTCATTGCTTCGCCTCTGCCTCTTCGGCGGCGTGCCAGACTTTGGCGAAGGTCTGGAAAAAATCCTGCGCCACGCTCGGCGCGAGCACGCTGTTGATGTGCAGGCGTTCCACATGTTCCAACGTAAGCCCCGGCCAAGCGGCCTTGGTCTCCTGCAGCGCCATGAGCGCTTCCGCACGCCGGCCGAGCTTCTCAAGGTAGATGACCCTGTCCTTGAGCCCGAAGACCATGCGCGGATTGAGCATCAGCGAGCGCTGGTTGGATTCGAGCGCTTTTTCGAGGTCGCCCGCCATAAAGTGGGCGCCCGCGCGCTGGAACGAACGGACGATCTCGTCCGTGCTGCGTGGCGCCAGACGTTCGATGGCGTCGAGATGCTCCAGTGCTTCCTGCGGTCGGATGAAATAGTTGCAGACCATGACCATGACGGCATGGCTGGCTTCCAAGTCGGGGTTGATCTCGACCGCATGCTCGGCGCAGCGCTGTCCTTCGTCCCACTGTCCGCAGATGCACAGCGCTTCCGCGACTTGCGCCAGCACGCGAGGATTGCGCGGGTCGAGTTGCTGCGCCCGCCTGGCGGCAGCCAGCGCCTCGGCCTTCAGGTCGAGGTCTTGTCCACCGGTCGCCTGCCAGAAATTGATTGCCGCGACGTGCGCGAGTTGCGCGTGGGCAATGCCATAATCGGGCGCCAGCGCAATGGCGATGCGAGCGTCCTCTATGGCCTGCCTCATCGCTTCGGGGGTTTGCACTGCGAGCGCCGAGCGCGAGCGCAGGGTGGCTTCCCACGCGGTGAAGTCGCCCGGCTTCTTGAGCGCGCGCTCGATCTCGATTCGGTAGACCTGCACACCGAGATGCGCCGCGACCTCGTTGACCAGATCCTCCTGCAATTCGGCGAGGTCGTCGAGCGAGCGCTCGAACTTCCGGGTCCAGAGGATTTCCCCTTGCTGCGCATCGACCAGTTGCGCGGTCACGCGCAGCACGTCGCCCACGCGGCGCACATTGCCTTCGAGCAGGTAACGCGCGCCGAGTTCCTCGCCGACCTTGCGGATATCGTAGCCGCTGTCGCGATAGGTCCGGGTGGCGCTGCTGGAGATGATCTTGACCTGGCTGTTGGTCGACAACGCGGCGATCAAATCGTCGACCATGGCCTCGGCGAAGATGTCGTCCGACTTCTCGCCCGAACGGTTGGCGAACGGCATGATCGCCAGAGCCGGACGACCGACTTCGGCCGGTCCCTTGGCCGGTTGCGGGGTCGTTGGCGCAGGCGCTTCCTTCGCCTTTCCGCGCTCGACGAAGCCGCGCACATCGGCGAGGAACGCCTGCCAAGGGCGGTCGAACGGGTCGCCGTCCCAATGCGCCAGTTCCGCGGTCTGGGTCAGCTCGAACATGATCGGGCGCTCGCAAGGCTCGATCATCGCCGGGACCAGCACCTTGTTGCGGTCGGCCAGCGTGGCCTCGGCGCGGACCCAGCGGCTCTCGACCGAACTCGGCGACCACAGCACCACTACCGCCTTGGCCCCGCGCAGCGCCCTTTCGGTGACCTGGTCGTAGGCCTCGCCCGAGCGCAGGTGCGCATCCCACCAAACATCGAACCCTTCGCCCTTGAACGCCTCGGCATAGCGCCGGGCGATCTCCGCATCCTCGCGGTTGTAGCTGAGGAAGATGTCCGGCCCGCTCATGCGATGATCTCGAAATCG
>NZ_DBNHSF010000005.1:0-6460 GCF_057143545.1 Candidatus Andeanibacterium sp. | reverse complement strand
TTTACCGCATGGGCCAGCATCTGACCCTCGCCCGCTACCCGATGCATTTCCACCTGCTCGGCGAAGGCGCGGGCATGTACATCCGCAATGCCGCGATCCATGACACCTACAACCGCTGCGTCACCGTCCACGGCACCAACGACCTGCGGATCGAGAACAACGTGACCTACAACACGGTGGGCCACTGTTTCTTCCTCGAAGACGGGATCGAGACCGGCAACCGCTTCGTCAGGAACCTGGCGATCCAGACCAAGTGTCATCCGACATTGGCCTGCGTGCCCACCAACCTCGCCGCCAATGGCGAGAACAACTATACCTATGCGAACCGTATGACCGTCAGGCAAATCAGCTTTTCCGGCGGGGCCACCCTGCTGCCTTCGGACAACACGGTGGCGTCCTTCTGGATCACCAACCCGGACAACAGCTTTATCGACAATGTCGCGGCCGGTTCCGATCAGAACGGTTTCTGGCTGTCCCTGCCGGAGCACCCCAATGGCGCCTTCCTCGGCACGGAGGTTGCCGCCAACACCTGGCCGCGCCGCACGCCACTGCGAGCATTCAGGGGCAACGTGGCGCATTCAAACTTCGACGGGTTCATGTTCGACCGCAACATCAATGAAGACAACACTTTCGGCCTGGCCGGGAACGCGTTCATGCCGCGGGCAAATCCTGCCGACCCGGACAGCCCCTTCGTGGAAACGCTGATCGAGGATTTGACCAGCTACAAGAACCGCAATGGCGGGCTCTGGGGCCGGGGCGAGCTGCACATATTCCGCAATTTGAAGCTCGCCGACAACGCCATCGGCATGACGCATTCATCGGGTGATTTCGGCAGCCAGCGGTTTACCTCGCGTTTGGAGGATTCGCTGATCGTGGGCGAAACCGACAATATCGGAAATCCCACCACGCCGGAAGAAGTCGCCTATGGCCGCAGCCTGCCGAAGCCGCCAATTCCGGATTTCCCGATCCGTGCCTACGAATACTACGATTACCGCGACGAGGTGGTCAACACGACCTTCGTGAACTACCAGGACAACGCCCGGCGAAAGACCGGAGCGCTTTCCTGGCTGCTGTTCACGAGCTCGGGGGTCACCACCGCAAGCACCATCGAGGGAGCGCAATTCGTCAACGCCAAGCCGGTCTATTTTCCGAACTACGATCTGAGGTTCGATAACGACAACCGGGGCGGCGTCGCTTATCGGACGCTATCGATCCACGACCTCGACGGTTCGGTGACGGGCGTCCCCGATTCCCATATCATGCTCCACGACGGCGAGTTCGACAGTATCGTCACCGACGACAGCTGCGAGATTCATCCCAGCTGGAACGCCTCTGTCTGCACGGGCGATGTCGGACGCTTGTATCTCTCGCCAAGGCCAGCAGGACTTGGCGGACGCGGACTCGCGTTCGGCGCTCGAACCGCTCCAGCGGCTGCACCCGCTCCTCCCGCCCCCGCCGCTCCGCAGGAGCCCATCGCGCTGGTTCGCAACGGCAAGGAATTTCACATCACGGGCAACCAGAGCACTGTGCGTGCCGGCACCGAGATCCAGGTGAAAACCGAAAGGCCGGAAGTCTCTCTCAGTATGAGTGAAATGGACCAGGGCTCATGGGTCATATTCGAACTGCCGGGTTTCACCAAGGCAGCCTCCGGAACGCAGCAGGGCAGCCTGGACGCATTGCGCGCGGCGAACGAGACTTCCTGGTTCAGGGACGGGGACGCCCTCTGGGTCAAGCTGGTGGCCGAGGCTCCGACCATGCCGATTCGTCCATTGGTTATCCAGGCCAGCATAGCGGTCAGCAGATAGGTATCGAAGCCAAATCCCACGCCCGCGACCGGCCGGAGCCGGTGCCGCGCTGGCGTGAGGGGATCGTTTCCCGGCGAGCGCAGCGGACCGAGCAACTATCCTTCGCAGCGCGACCGTCCCGGCCTGCCCGATACGCAGATCGCGGGCGACAAGCACAACGCATCCAACACCATTCGGCATCTCATCGCACCGAAAGGGCAAGCGCGGATCGATCCAACCCGATGCGATCGGCCAGGCCGAACCGCCAGGCGAAACCACCCGCCCCGAACGGATCTGCGGCTACTTCTTCTTTGGAGCAGCTTTCGCTTTCGGCTTGGCCGAAGCCTTTGCCTTCGGTGCAGCCTTTGGCTTTGCCTTCGGTTTGGCGGCTGACTTCGGCGCGCTTTTGGCCTTGGCTTTCGGCTTGGCGGCAACCTTCGCCTTGGCCTTGGGCTTGGCGGCAGCTTTCGCTTTCGGCTTGGCCGCAACCTTTGCCTTGGCTTTCGGCTTGGCGGCAGCTTTCGCCTTTGGCTTGGCCGCAACCTTTGCCATTGCCTTTGGTTTGGCCGTTTGCTTGGGCGCGCTCTTTGCCTTTGCCGCCGGCTTTGGAGCAGCCTTTGCTTTCGCCTTTGGCTTGGCCGAAGTCTTTGCCTTTGGCGCGGCCTTTGGTTTGGCCTTCGGCTTCGGTTTTGACGGTGCCTTCTTCGCTGGCTTTGCCATCTCGTTAAATCCCTAGTTTCAGGTGAAACGCACTTATCACGAGATGCGAATTGCTTAAGTTTCGAGACACGTTGTAAGTGTGGATAACTTATGGTTCTGGCGATCATTTCGTCCGCCGCCCGAACCGGTCTTCAGCAGACCCGGCCGATGTCAGCTCCTCGTCGAGCGACAGGCGAACGGACCGTCCGCGACCGGGCATCCATCGCCAGCGATCGCCGGACCGGTGGATTGTCCGCCATCGGCGGCGAACGAGCACATCGTTCCGGTCGATCCCGCAAGGGCGGGAACAACGAAGGACGGGGCTAAACCGGCTTCGTCCCCGCGGTCGTCGTGCGATACATCTCGCGCCGGAAGCCGTCGTAATCGTTGGGGCCAAGATGCATCGCGAGGCGGTTGTCCCACAGCGCGACCATTCCGACCTCCCATTTGAGGCGGCAGGTAAAGGCGTGCTGGGTAGTGTGCCAGACCAGGAAATCGAAGATCGGCTTGGCTTCGAGCGTCGTCATCCCTTCGAAGCCGATCGTGTAGGTGTCGCAGATATAGAGCGATTCCTCGCCCGATTCGGGATGGGTCCGCACCAGCGGGTGGTAGCGCCCTTCGAGCCCCGCCTTGCGGGTCTCGTCGTTCGAGAACTGGATCGCGGTGCCGAGCAGCGTCTCCTGCGTGAGATAGTTGTTGCGCGCCGACATGTGGACCCTGAGGCCGCGCAGCATGTCCTGGTAGGTCTTCGACAGATGCCGGAAGGCGAGCGCCGAATTGCACCAGGTCGTGTCGCCGCCATAGGGCGGAATCTCGACCGCGCGCAGCGTGGTGATCGCCGGCGGCTCCTCGAGGAACGGGCTGTCGGTATGCCAGCCGCCGCCGAACAGCGAAGGGACGACCGTGTCGGCTTCCTTGATGATCGGATGGACGTTGCGGTGGCCCTCGACCCCTTGCGTATAGGCATCGACCGCGAACGGGCCGAGCCGCGCAGCCCATTCCTCATGCTCGGCATGGGTGAGGTGCTGGTCGCGGATGTAGAGCATCTTGTGGTGATAGAGCGCGCGCTTGAAATCCTCGAAGCCTTCGTCGGACAGCTCGGGCAGGCGAATGCCCCTGATCTCCGCGCCCATCGCCGCCGACAGCGGCACCGCCTCGAAATGCGAGGATGCGAACGGATGGTTGTCGAAATCGCCGCACGGGCTGACGCGCACTTCCCACATGTCCTTGCTCCTAAAGTTCGATCACCGTCTTGCCGAAGCTGTCCGGCCCCCAGGCATGGGCATAGGCTTCCTTCGCCTCATCGAAGCCGAAGCTCCTGCCGATCGGCGGCTTCACGCCATGTGCGTCGACATAGGCATTGAGCTTGTTCGCCATCTCGACCGAACCGACGAAGATCCCGCGGATCGATCCGCCGGTCATCATCAACTGGCGCGGATGGGGCGGTTCGCCCTCGGCGAGCACACCGATCAGCGCGATCTCGCCTTCGCTGGCGAGCGCGGCCATGCTTTGCGGCAGCGTGCCGACCCCGCCGACTTCGACCACCTTGTGTGCCCCGCCAAACTCTTTCGCGACATGGGCGCCCCAGTCGGGCACGGTCTTGTAATTGACGAGGTGGGCCGCGCCGAGCGCCGCGATCCGGTCGAGCTTTTCGTCCGACGAGGAGGTGGCGATCACTTCCGCCCCGGCGGCAATCGCCAGCTTGAGCGCGATCATCGAAACCCCGCCGCTCCCCAGCACCAGCACCCGGCTGCCCGGGCCGATCGGGCGCCCGCCTTCGAACAGCGCATTCCACGCGGTGACCCCTGCGCAAGGCATGCAGGCAGCCTCGGCCAGGCTGAGACTGTCGGCGCATTTGACCACGGCCTGTGCCGGCAGCACGACCAGTTCGGCCAGCATGCCCGGAGCCTTGCCGTCGCCCAATGCCCGGCCCATCCTTTGCGGCCCGCTGATCCAGTCGAGGAAGAAGCTGCCCTGGACCTTGTCGCCCGGCGCAAGCCCGGAAACCCCGTCGCCTACCGCAACCACTTCGCCAGCGCCGTCGGACAGGGGGATCGAGGGCGCGGTGATCGGCCCGCCGAAATACCTCCCCGCCGCGACCGCGAAATCGCGATAATTGATCGACCAGGCCTTGGGCGCGATCAGCACTTCGCCCGGCCCCGGCTGGGGATCGGGCAGGGTTTCCTGGTAGAGCCTGTCGAAACCGTCGGACCCGGCGGGCAGCATCCACGCGCGCATTATTGTTCTCCCAATTCTCACTTCACCTATCGCCGCTCCAGGTCCTGAGACCGGGCGCAGTGCGATCCTCGCTGGCCAGCGCGTCCTTTACGGCCGGTCGCGCGCTGATCGTCTCACGCCATGCAACGATTCGCTTGTATTTTGTATCCACTCCGAGCTCGGGGAACATGCGATCGACCATCAAACCGCAATGCGCGTAGAAATTGATGTCGGCGAGCGTGTAGCTGTCGCCGGCAAGATAGCGGGTCTCACCGAGCTGCTTTTCGATTTTCTCGAGCGCGTAGACGATCTTCTCGGTCGCATAGGCGAGGTCCGCTTCCGAGAATCCCGAACGCGCCGTCGCCCACTTCTTGCGCTGGTCGGGAAGCGGAATGTGACTCAGCAGCTCTTCGAATGTGCCCTCGTCGATATTGCGCGCGATCACGCCGACCAGGCGATGCCAGCCATGCATCGAGACATGGTTCATGACATGCTCGTCGACGAACTTGTTCCAATAGCGCATCCGCGCCGCGCCTTCCGGGTCGCGCGGCCGCAGTGGGCCGTCATCGGGATTGTCGTCGGGGAATGCGTCTTCGAGATATTCGTTGATGACCGTTGTGTGGGTGATGATGACGCCGTCATGGTCGAGCACCGGGACCTGGCCCTCGGGATTGATCGCCACGAACCAGTCGGAATGCTGCTCGAACTTGTGCAGGTCGACATAGACGGATTCGTAGTCGAGCCCCTTTTCCTTCAGGGGGACCATCGACTTGAGCGAATTGGCCAAGGGCTCGGCATGGTAGTATTTCAGTGCCATCCTAGACCTCGATGCTCTCCAGCACCCCGCCGTCGACCGCCCAGTCCTGCCCGGTGACATGGCTGGCGGCATCGGACAGCAGGAAACAGGCGACCTCGGCCAGTTCCTCGCTCGATCCCATGCGGCGCTGGGGGATGCGCTTCTCTATCAGGCCCTTCTGGTGCTCGGGAATCCGGTCGAGCGCCTCGGTCCTGATGAAACCCGGAATGATGCAATTGGCGCGGACATTGTGCGGTGCCATCTCGACCGCGATCGCGCGGGTCAGGCCGAGCACGCCGTGCTTCGAAGCGACATAGGCGGGGTTCATCGCCATGCCGCGCTTCGAAGCCATCGAGCCGGTGACCAGGATCGCGCCCTTCTTGGCTTCGATCATGGCCGGCAGGACCTTCTGGATCGCCCAGAATACGCTGACGAGGTTCACCTTGATGGTTTCCTCGAACACTTGCGGATCGAAAGCGACCGCCGGGGTAAAGCCGCCGGTCAGCCCGGCATTGGCGAACAACCCTTCGACCGGCCCGAAATAGCCGGCGGCGGCGTCAATTGCCTGTTCGAGCTGGGTCTTGTCGCCGACATCGGCGGGGAACCCGGCGGCATTCCCGCCGATCTGCGAAGCAACCTCGTCGAGCAATTCGGCCCGCCGCGCGATCAGCGACACCTTCGCGCCGCGATCGGCCAGCATCCTGGCCGTAACCAGGCCGATTCCGCTCGACGCGCCGGTGACGACGATATGCCTTCCGCCAAAATCCATCGTCAGCTCTCCTCTCCCCTGATGAACTTCGCCCAGGCGGGGGCCGCCGGGTGGTCATTGGTGTCCGGATCCCATTGCATGAGCATCAGCGCGCGCGCCAGCCCTTCGTCCATCCCGTGATCGCGGTGGAAGCGATAGAAGAAGGCCGAGACCCGCCAGTTCATGATGCAATGGACGTGCACCGGGGTTTCGCCC
>NZ_DBNHSF010000004.1:0-3467 GCF_057143545.1 Candidatus Andeanibacterium sp. | reverse complement strand
GCCCGGCCGGGACGCACCATCCGATCGATTACGAGGCCGAAGGCGGACCCTCGGTCGAGGTTCGCGTGCAGGCGCTGTTCGGGCTCGACCGCCATCCGACGATCGGCCAACCGCCCCAGCCGCTCTTGCTCCAGCTTACCAGTCCTGCCGGGCGCCCGATCCAGGCGACGCGCGACCTCCCCGCCTTCTGGCGCGGGAGCTGGCGCGAGGTCGCGAAGGAGATGAAAGGCCGCTATCCCAAGCATCGCTGGCCCGAGGAGCCGTGGGCGGAGGCACCCAGCCTCAAGACCAAGAACGCGTTCAATGATTCGCACTGATTCGGGCCGAAGGCCCGCAAGGGCGCTCGGCTCAAATAGCCGACAGGCGTAGCCTGCCGGAGGCGCCCGCCCGCAGCGCGTCGAGCTTTGCTCGTAACGCGCGAGGAAAGCCAAGGCCACGGATGTGGCCGCCGGCGCTTGAGGCTCAACAAAAAAATGATAAAGGCCGAACCATGTCTGCACGCATCTACCAGCGCCCGAAGAATGCCATGCAATCGGGCAAGGCGCTCACCGACCAGTGGGTCCTCGAATTCGATCCCGCCGAGGCCAAGAAGCCCGATCCGCTGATGGGCTGGGCCGGCAGCGGCGACATGCAGCAGCAGGTGCAGCTGAAATTCCGCTCGCAGGAAGCCGCCCAGGCTTATGCCGCGAAGCACGGGATTTTCGCGCGGGTACACAAGACCCCGCCCAGGGCGCTCAAGCTGCAGGCCTACGCCGACAATTTCAGGTAATAGCCCTCTCCCCTTCAGGGGAGAGGGTTGGGAGAGGGGCCGCCCGAGGCGCTGCCCCTCTCAACTCCAGCTAGGCCGCTTCGCGACCAAGCCTGCGTATCTCTCCCCTGAAGGGGAGAGAGCGACATGGTTGCATTCTAGCCCTTTCGCCGCCATATGCGCGCCCGGGAGCCGGTCGGGCGTTTGCGTCCGCCAACCTGGTCAGGTCCGGAAGGAAGCAGCCACAACGGTCAGCGGCGGGTCGGCCGGTTCCTTTTTGGCGAAGCGGCACCAGCCCGCGCCCCAACCGAACTTCCCAAGCAGGATCTCCCGGTTCCATTTTCCCAGTCCAATGCGCCATTAGCGACTGACAAGCCGCGCCGTTACGCCTAGGTTCGGGTCATGGGTGATTCAGACGACCTGCTGGGCAAGGATGCCTCCGCCGACGATTCCGGGGAGACCGGGCCGAGCCCGGAAGAGCTGGAAGCGGCCGGGCAGTCGGCGCTGTTCGGCGGCGCGGAGGCCGCTCCGCAATCGCCGCCGGTCCAGCCGCCTGAAGCCCCTGCTTCCTTCCAGCCCTATCGCGTGCTGGCCCGAAAATACCGCCCGCAAACCTTTGCCGAATTGCTCGGCCAGGATGCGATGGTGCAAACGCTCGCCAACGCGATCGCGCGCGACCGCCTGGCGCATGCCTTCCTGATGACCGGGGTACGCGGGGTCGGCAAGACTTCGACCGCGCGCCTCATCGCCAAGGCCCTCAATTGCATCGGGCCCGACGGGCAGGGCGGGCCGACGATCGAACCCTGCGGCCGATGCGAACCGTGTGTCGCGATCGCCGAAGGCCGCCATATCGACGTGATCGAGATGGATGCGGCGAGCCATACCGGGATCGACGACGTCCGCGAGATCATCGAGGCGGTGCGCTATGCCGCCGTTTCGGCGCGCTACAAGATCTACATCATCGACGAAGTCCACATGCTTTCGCGCCAGGCGTTCAACGGCCTGCTCAAGACCCTCGAGGAGCCGCCGGCGCATGTGAAGTTCCTGTTCGCGACGACCGAGGTCGACAAGCTCCCGGTCACGGTGCTGAGCCGCTGCCAGCGCTTCGACCTGCGACGTATTCCCCGCGAGCTGCTCGAACGGCAGTTCGCGGAAATCTGCGCGAAGGAAGGCGTCGAGGCGGAGCCCGAGGCCCTGTCGATCATCGCGTCCGCGGCCGAAGGTTCGAGCCGCGACGGCCTTTCGATCCTCGACCAGGCAATTGCACATGCGGACCTTGAAAAGGAAGGGAAGGTCACCGCCGATCGCGTACGCGACATGCTCGGGCTGGCGGATCGCGGAGCGCTGCGAAGGCTGTTCGCGGCGCTGCTGGAAGGCGATCACGAGACGCTGCTGGACGAAATCGACAAGCAGTATGCGCTCGGCGTCGAACCGCTGGCGCTGATGCGGTCCTTGATGGAGATCACTCACCGGATCACGGTCGCCCGGATCGGCCGGAGCGGAGCCGATGCTCCGACCGCCGAGGAGCGGGAGGCTTTGGAGGATTGGGCCGGGCGGCTCAAACCGGCGCAGCTTCACCGAATGTGGCAATTGCTCCTCAAAGGGCATGACGAGGTGCGCCTTGCGCCCGATCCGCTGGTTACCGCGCAGATGGCGCTGCTGCGCATCTTGCACGCGGTCGACATGCCCGATCCCGGCACCGTGGCGAAGCGCTTCGAGGAAGCGCTCGAACAGGGCAGGGGCGCCGTTCCGATGGCCCCGCCCGGCGACAGCTCGCCAGCTCCAAAGGCAGCGCTCGATTGGTCCCGGCTGGTCGAGCAGGTCGAACATTCGGGGCAGCTGAACCTCGCGACAAAGATGCGCCTGCAGGTCCGGGTGGTCGAGCTCGAGCCCGGAATCCTGCGCTATGCGCTGGCCGATGGCTTCAGCCAGGACATCGCTCCCGAATTGCGCGACGGGTTGCTGCAATTGACGTCGCAACGCTGGATCGTCGAACTGGCCGGGCAACCCGGGGCTCCGACATTGGTTGAGCAGGAAGAAGCGCGCGCGAACGAAGCAAGGCAAAAGCTGCTCGACGCGCCGATCGTCAAGGCAGCCTTCGCCGCCTTTCCCGATGCCGAACTGGTCGAGGAAAGCGAAGGCGGGCCGGGGCGCGAACGCAATTGGAGAAACCAGGCATGAAATCGATGGAAGAGATGCTCCAGGCGGCCCAGGAGGCGGCCAAGAACATCCAGAAGCAGATGAACGAAGCCCAAGTGAAGCTCGACGAGATCGAGGTCGAAGGCGTTTCGGGCGGGGGCCTGGTGAGGATTCGCTGCACAGCCAGGGGCCGGATCCTGTCGGTTTCGATCGACGACAGCCTGATCGTGCCGGAGGACAAGACGATCCTGGAAGACCTGGTTGCCGCCGCCTTCAACGATGCGCGGACCAAGGCCGACCAGGCCGCCGGCGCGGAAATGTCGAAAATCCAGCAGGGAATGGGACTTCCGCCGGGTTTCGAATTGCCCGGAATGGGCTGACCGGTCCGGATCCCGCTCGCCGAGGATAGCCGCCGGCCTGAGCTACGCCGCACAATATCGTGGTTGAAGCTGGCCGGGCTCGTTCCAGCACACTGGGTGCAGGTTCACGCAAGGATTGGTTGTTTTCGTTGTCTCCATGCGCGAACTGGAATGCCCGGCCAGCTCCAACCGGTTGCGACCCTTGGCCTTGGCCAGAAGCT
>NZ_DBNHSF010000003.1:0-18555 GCF_057143545.1 Candidatus Andeanibacterium sp. | reverse complement strand
CGGCACGGCCCGCCCGACGAATTGTCGAGCATCCTCGGGCGGACCCTGGGCGTCCCGATCTTCCAGGAGCAGGCGATGAAGATCGCGCTCGATGCCGCGAAATTCTCTTCCGCCGAAGCCAACCGCTTGCGCAAGGCGATGGCGACCTTCCGTAGCCGGGGGAACCTTCACGAGTTGGAAGACATGATGGTCGGGCGGATGGTCGAGCGCGGTTACGATCCCGATTTCGCCGCGCGCTGCTTCAACCAGATCAAGGGCTTCGGCGAATACGGCTTTCCCGAAAGCCACGCGGCGAGCTTTGCGCTGCTCGTCTACGTCTCGAGCTGGATCAAGTGTCACTACCCGGCGGCGTTCGCCTGCGCGCTTTTGAATTCGCAGCCGATGGGCTTCTACGCCCCGGCGCAGATCGTCCGCGATGCGCGGGAACACGGGGTGACGGTGCTGCCGCCGGATGTGAATTGTTCGGAGTGGGATTGCACTCTCGAAGCCCTCCCCCTTGATGGGGGGGGGTTGGGTGGGGGTGATGCTTCAGGCATGCGGCACCCCCATCCAGCTTCGACTAGGCTATCCTTCGACAAGCTCAGGATCGCCAAGTCTCCGCATCCTTCCCCCATCGAGGGGGAAGGAGAAATACGCCTCGCCCTGCGCCTCGGGCTGCGCCAGGTCGACGGCCTGCCCGAACATGCCGCGGCGCTGCTGGTGGCGGCGCGCGCCGAAAGCGGGCGCTTCAGGGATGTCGCGGAATTGCGCGAGCGGGCCGGGCTTTCGGCCGCGCATATCGAGAGACTGGCCTCGGCCGATTGCTTCACCTCGCTCGACCTTTCGCGGAGGCAGGCGTTGTGGGATGCGCGCAGCCTGATCGCCGCACCGGGCCTGCCGCTGTTCGATTTTGCCAGCACCAGGGAGGAGGGGGCCGAAAAGCTCCGCACCGCGCTCCCGGCCATGCCGCTGGCGGAAGAGGTGGTTGCCGATTACCAGACCCAGCGGCTCAGCCTGAAGGCGCATCCGCTGGCCTTCCTGCGGCCTCATCTGGGCGAGCGGGGCTTCCTGCGCTGCCGCGAATTGCGCGAGCGGAGGCAGAAGGCGCAGGTCCAGCTCGCCGGCGTGGTGCTGATCCGCCAGCGCCCGGGCAGCGCCAAGGGGGTGTGCTTCATCACAATCGAGGACGAGACCGGGGTTGCCAACGTGGTCGTCTGGCCCGACATGATGCAGCGCTTCCGCCCGGTGATCATGGGCGCGCGCCTCCTCGAAGTGCGTGGGCGGGTCGAATATGACGACGAGGTGATCCATGTGATCGCGACGCATCTCGCCGATGCCACCGGCGACCTCCACCGCCTGTCCGACGATCTGCTGTCACCCGCGATGGACCATGCCGATCATGTCAACCGCCCGATGCAGGGCAGCAGGGGCCATCCGCGGAATGTGCGGGTGATCCCGAAATCGCGCGATTTTCATTAACGGATCGCCCATCCTGTTCCGTTCCGGTGCAGGGGGAAACTCCCCAATGCAGGCGGGCCGCGATGGTGTAGAAAGTCTGAATTCCGTCATCTCCGGGAGACCGACCGATGAAGCATTCGAAACTTGCGACCTGCGCCTTGCTGCCGCTTGCATCGGTCGCGCTGACCGGGCCCGCCCTGGCCTACGACCCGATCGTCGAGGAGAACGCCTGGCCGCGGCTCGATTACGCCGCAGACGGCGAATGCGAGGGTGAAATCCGCGGCAACGGCAAGATCTTCCTGATCAACGCCGTCGGCCTGGGATCGGAACAGCCGGGCCGCTATTACCTGACCAACCAGGACATGGTGCCGATCGACTGGGAGATCGTCACCGGCCCCAATGGCGAATGGATGCGTTACTACATCCCGTTCCTCCCTGGTGGGGATCATGAGGCCGGAACCGTCAATGTCAGCATCTCGACCCGCTATTGCAGCCTGAACCTGACCTTCGACTGGGACACCTACATTCCGGAAAATGACTGGTCGTCCAAGCGCGCGCTGGATGAAGCGCTTCGGCGCGAGGGCAAGCGCTAGACCGCTTCGAGCGCGTAACCGGCCGAACGGACCGTGCGGATCGGGTCGGCCTTGTTGCCGATCGTGATCGCTTTCCTCAGCCGGCGGATATGGACGTCGACCGTGCGCTCCTCGATCTCGCTGCCGGTGCCCCAGACCCCGTCGAGCAATTGCCCGCGGCTGAACACCCGCCCGGGGCTTTCCATGAAGAATTTCAGCAGCCGGTATTCGGTCGGGCCGACCTGGAGCTGCTGCCCGTGGCGTTCGACCCGATGCGCCACCGGGTCGAGCTTGAGATCGCCGACTTCGAGCATCTCGCCGGCGAGCGCCGGTCGCACACGGCGCAAGACCGCGGAGACTCGCGCCAGCAGCTCGCGCGGCGAGAAAGGCTTGGTGATATAGTCGTCGGCGCCGGTATCGAGCCCGCGCACCCGGTCGTCTTCGGCTTCGCGCGCGGTCAGCATGATGATCGGGACATGCGCAGTCGCCTTGTCGCGGCGGAGGCGGCGGCAGACCTCGATCCCGCTGGTGCCTTCGATCATCCAGTCGAGGATCACGAGATCGGGCGCATCCTCGTCGGCAAACATCAGCGCCTCGTCGCCATCGGCGGTGGTGCGGACGTTGTAGCCTTCGCTCTGGAACCGATATTCCAGCAGCTCGGCCAGCGCGGGGTCGTCTTCGACTAGGAGAAGCTTGGGGGCAGCCACGGTTTTTTCCGGTTTATCTGGCATCCCCTCACCACATGATTGTTACACCTTTGCGACAAGGAAACGTCGCTCAGGTATCGTCCTCCGGAGCATCCGGAGCATAGGTCCCGGTCGCGGCAAAATGCACCATCTCGGCAACATTGGTGGCGTGGTCGCCGATCCGTTCGATATTGCGGGCGATGAACAGCAATTGCGCCGCGCTGCTGATTGTTGCCGGATTTTCAACCATATAGCTGACGAGGTTACGAAAGATGCTGTCGTAGAAGGCATCGACCTTCTCGTCGCGTGCAATCACTTCGCGCGCCAGCACGGGATCGCGCGCGGCATAGGCAGTGAGCACGTCATGGACCATTTCGGTCGCGATTTCGCCCATCGCCGGCAGCAGGGTCAACGGATCGAACAGCGCCTTGCCCTCGATCTGGCCGACCCGCCGCGCGATATTCTTCGAATAGTCGCCAATCCTTTCGACGACACCGGCGATTTTAAGCGCCGCGATGACCTCGCGCAGATCGTCGGCCATGGGTGCACGCAAGGCAATCACCCGGATCGCCAGCTTGTCGACTTCGGTTTCGAGCGCGTCGATCTTCTTGTCGCGCTTGACCACCTGCTTGGCGAGCACAGTGTCGCCCTTGACGAGCGCCTGGAGCGATTCCTGGATCGCGAGTTCGGCAAGCCCGCCCATCTCCGCGATCAGGCCGCGGAGCCGGGTGATATCCTCGTCGAAAGCCTTGACTGTGTGTTCGGTCATTAGCCGTAGCGTCCAGTAATGTAATCCTTGGTCCGTTCTTCTCTCGGATTGGTGAATATGTCGGATGTGTGACCGTATTCTACCATCTTTCCGAGGTGAAAGAAGGCCGTTCGTTGAGAAACCCGCGCGGCCTGCTGCATCGAGTGGGTGACGATCACGATCGCGAACCGCCCGCGCAGCTCGTCGATCAGCTCCTCGATCCGCGCGGTGGCGATCGGATCGAGCGCCGAGCATGGCTCGTCCATCAGGATGACCTCGGGATCGACCGCGATCGCGCGCGCGATGCACAGCCGCTGTTGCTGCCCTCCCGAAAGCGCCGTCCCGCTGTCGCTCAGCCGGTCCTTGACCTCATCCCACAGGCCGGCGCGCTTGAGCGAGGATTCGACGACCGCGTCGAGTTCCGCCTTGCCTTCCGCAATCCCGTGGATCTTGGGACCGTAGGCGACATTCTCGTAAATCGTCTTGGGAAACGGATTGGGCTTCTGGAACACCATCCCGACCCGGGCCCGCAAATGCACCACATCCATTCCGGACGTGTAGATGTCCTCGCCGTCGAGCTCGATCCTGCCTTCGACCCGCGCGGTCGGGATCGTGTCGTTCATCCGGTTGAGCGTGCGCAGGAAGGTCGATTTGCCACAGCCTGAGGGGCCGATGAAGGCGGTTACATATTCGGTCGGAATCTCGATCGAAACATCGTCGATCGCTTTCTTGTCGCCGTAATAGACCGAAACGCCTTCCGCTCTCATCTTGGGCAGGTTGGAATTTGTTGTGTTCACCAGCTCTTCTCGAATCGATTGCGCAGGTAAATAGCCAGGCCATTCATCAGCAACAGGAACAATAATAGCACGATAATCGCCGCGGATGTCCGTTCGACGAAACCGCGGTCGATTTCATCCGACCACAGGAAAATTTGCACTGGCAGCACCGTGGCGGGCGAGGTCAGCCCGTCGGGCGGGGTTGCGACAAAGGCACGCATGCCGATCATCAGCAACGGCGCGGTTTCGCCCAGCGCACGCGCCATGCCGATGATCGTGCCGGTCAGGATGCCGGGCAGGGCCAGCGGGAGGACATGGTGGAACACGACCTGGATCGGCGAAGCTCCCAATGCCAGCGCTCCGTCACGGATCGATGGAGGGACCGCCTTGATCGCATTGCGCCCCGCGATCACGATCACCGGCATCGTCATCAGGGCCAGTGTGAGGCCGCCGATCAGGGGCGCCGACCGGTAATTGGGAAAGACCGTAAGGAACACCGCCAGGCCGAGCAGGCCGAAAATGATCGATGGAACCGCCGCGAGGTTGTTGATCGAAACCTCGATCAGATCGGTCCAGCGATTCTTGGGAGCGTATTCCTCGAGATAGAGTGCCGACAGGACCCCGATCGGGAATGCCACGAGGAGGGTAATGAGCATCGTCAGCATCGAGCCCTTGAGCGCCCCCCAGATGCCGACCAGTTGCGGATCGGTCGCGTCCGCCCGGCCGAGAAAGCCGGGGTCGAATTTCTTGCTCAGCAGGCCCTGATCGGCCAGGCTGGCTGCCAACGGCTGGAGGCCCTGCTGTCCATCGTTGGCATAGGCCGAGGCCAGATCGTCGGTTGCCGGAAGGCTGAATGTCGCATTCTCCGACAGGACGGACGGATCCTCGATGATTGCCGCGGCGACCTCGCGCCAGGCCTGCCGGTTCAACTGGGCCGCGCCTTCGGGGCCAAGCGAGCGCTCGGCATAGAAATCGACTACCGCAGGCAAGCCCTGCGCCTCGAGCGTCTGGACGGCATTGCTTTGCGCCATGACTGTGCGATCCGCGGCCAGCCCCGCCTGCGGGAAATCGATCGTGACGGCGAGTTCCGCGCGCTGGAAGCCTCCGATACCGTTCAGGCCCATATTGAACAACAGCAGCAGCAAGACCGCTACCGAGAACAGGATTGCACTCAGTCCGAGCAACCTGAAGCGCCGCTCGGCCTTGTAGCGCTTCCTGAGCCGGGCCTGGAAAGCCGGAGTCTGGGCCGGGAGGAGTTGCTCGCTCACTCGTATGCCTCCCGGAAGCGCTTGACGACCCGCAGGGCAATGACGTTGAGGCCCAATGTCACCATGAACAGCACGAAGCCGAGGGCAAAGGCGCTGAGCGTTGCGGGGTGATCGAAGCTCGCTTCCCCGGTCAGCATCGCGACGATCTGCACTGTAACGGTGGTCATCGTTTCGAGCGGATTGGCGGAGAGGTTCGCGGCATAGCCGGCCGCCATCACCACGATCATCGTTTCGCCGATGGCCCGGCTGATTGCCAGCATGACGCCCGCCACGATGCCGGGAAGGGCGGCCGGAACCAGCACGCGCCTGATCGTCTCGGAGGTGGTCGCGCCCATGGCCAGGCTGCCATCGCGCATCGCCTGCGGCACGGCCGCGATCGAATCGTCGGCCATCGAGGAAACGAACGGGATGATCATGATCCCCATGACCAGGCCGGCGGCGAGCGCGCTTTCGCTCGAGGCGTTGCTGATCCCGAGCGACAGCGCAATGTCGCGGATCTGCGGGGCCACGGTGAGCGCGGCGAAATAGCCGTAGACCACGGTGGGGATGCCAGCGAGGATTTCGAGCGCGGGCTTGAGCCATCTGCGCCAGGCGGGGCCGGCATATTGAGTGAGGTAGATCGCGCTCATCAAGCCGAGCGGGATCGCCACCACCATGGCGATGATCGCCCCGATATAGATCGTGCCCCAAAACAACGGAATCGCGCCAAACCGGCTCGAATCCACGGCCTCGGTGCTGCTCATCGGATCGGGCGACCAGTGGGTGCCGAAGAGGAAGGAAATCGGGTTTACCATCTCGAAAAACCGGATGGTCTCGAACACCAGGGAGGCGAATATGCCGAGCGTGGTCAGGATCGCGACCATAGAGGCAAGCAGCAACAGGATCATCACGCTGCGTTCGACCCTGGTGCGGGCCTTGAAATCGGGCCTCAACCTCAGGAAAGCCCAGGTCCCGCCGAGGAAGGCTATGATCATCGTGACTGCCGCGCCGACCAGGCTGGTCCGCTCGATCGCCTGGCGAAAGGGCTCGACCAGTTCGCGCGCCGCCGGGTTGAAAACCGTTCCCGCGCCCGACTCTACGGCAGCCCGCGCTTCGGCCAGGATCGTCTGGCGTTGGAAGCCGAATTCCGGCAGGGCCTCTGCCGCCGGGCTGGCCAACACCGCCTGCATCACCAGTTGCGGCGCGACGAAGCTCCACAGCAGGATGAACAGCGCCGCCGGAACCACGATCCACAACGCTACAAACCAGCCGTGATAGGCTGGCACGGCGAGCAGCTTCTGACTCGGGTTTGTCTGGCGGAAGCTCCACGCCCGGGCGCGCCCCACCAGCCATCCGGCTAGCCCCAGCCCGAGGGCGAGCAATAGCAGAATGGCTGGCGACATGTGCGTGGCGTTTGCCCTATTTCAGTTCATCGGCGGTGAGATTGGGGAATTGGCTTGCCGCGCTGGTGCTGCGAGCCAGCACATCGCCGGGACTCACAACCAGGCCGATTCCCGCGAGCGGCCCGTCGGCATTCCAGCTCCTGCTCCATTCGGCCACGAATTCGCGCAGACCCTTGATCGAATCCAGGTGCGCCTTCTTGACATAGATGAACATCTGCCGCGCGCCGGGATAGCTGGCAGAGGAGATCGTCTCATAAGTCGGTTCGACGCCGTTCATCGTCAGGCCCTGCAGCTTGTCGAGATTCTCTTCCAGGTAGGAATAGCCGAAAATCCCCACCGAGCGAGAGTTGGCCTGTAGCTTTTGCACGATCAGGTTGTCGTTCTCGCCCTGGTCGACATAGAAGCCACCGCTGCGGATCTCGGTGCAGACCTTGTCGAACTCGTCCTCGTTGCTTTCCTTTAGCGCCGCCATTTCCGGGTTTGCTTCGCACCCGGCCAGCATGATCAGCTCCTCGAAGGAATCGCGCGTCCCCGAACTGGTCGGCGGACCATAGACCAGGATCGGTTCGTTCGGGAGGGAGGGATCGACATCCGCCCAGGTCCTGGCAGTCTGTTCCTTGCCATAGGGCCGGGCGGCGAGCGCGCGATAGACAATCTCGGTAGTCAGGGGCAGGTCGATGCCGCCCTTGGCCGAAGCCATGGCCAGCCCGTCGAGCCCGATCTGGATCTCGGTGATCTCGGTCACACCGTTGGCCTGGCAGTCTTCGAATTCCGACAGCTTCATCCGCCGCGAGGCATTGGCCATGTCGGGATGGTCGTAGCCGACGCCCTTGCAGAACAGGTTCATCCCGCCGCCGGTCCCGGTCGATTCGATGATCGGCGAGGGAATGTCGGGATTGGATCGCGCGAGGGCTTCGGCAACGGCCTTGGCGAAAGGATAGACGGTCGACGAACCGACTGCCCGGATCGAATCGCGCGTGGCACCGCCCGAGCCGGTTTCACCGCAGCCGGAAAGGGCCAGCGCACACACGGCAACTGCCGGGAAAAGCTTGGAAATCTTCATTTTGGGAGCCTCTGTTCTATGTGAGTTAGCCGGTGTTTAGGTATCGAGTGTTACGTATGTAAGACAAGGACGTGACAAGGCTGGAGTGGTTGTTCCCCGCCTTATCACGCCCGGCGCAAGCTCAGAAATCGACCTGGGCACGCATGCCGAAGGAGTCCACTCCATAGGATGTATCCCCACCCTCCGCCGATATGACCGCGTCGGAATATTGCATATGGCCGTAATTGATCATGAAGCGGGTGTAGTCGGTCGGCGTCCAGATCATTGAGACGCTGAACCCGTCCTGCGTCCCGCCGATAATCGCGGCGTCGCTGTCATTGAGGTCGAGACGGTCATATCGCAGGTTGAGCTGGACCGCGCCCAGGCCGCCTTCGCCGACCGGATCGGCGGGCTTCACGCGGTCGAAGATGCCATTCTTGTAGCCGCGGGTATCGCCCTTGGTCAGGAAGTAGCCGACTTCGGCATAGCCGCCGAAAAAGGTCGGGTCTTCGGCCATTCCGGGCCGGTCGACATTCTGCCAATAGGCCTCTGCCGCTACGTGGAACGGACCGCTGATCGCGGCCAGCTCCGCACCGAGCCCGAATTCGCTGTCGGCCGAAAAGCTGCCGGTATCGATCGGCCGGCTGCCGGTGAAATGAACAAAGGGCCGTTGGCGGTAGCGGACGCTGGAGCCATCGGAAAGCCCGGCATAATGGACCGAGGCACCGGCATGGAATTGCGTGTTCCCGCTCTTGGGAAAGAAGACCAGCCGCCCGTCGGCCGACCAGTCATCGCCCGGCAGGTCGTCGATATTGTCGCTGAACAGGCCCGCCTGGACGAGGTAGTTCTTGCCGCCATATTGCAGCGAGACGCCGGCGCGACGTTCGAAGCCAAAGGCGTCGGTGAACGCGGCACGTTCGAGATTGGTAATGAAACGGCTGCTGGTCAGCTCTTCGATCGATTGGAAATTGTTGTGCTGGCCCACACTGACGGTGAGGCCGCCGTCGCCATAGGTCAGGATCGCATCGGTGATTTCGACCTCGTTCCCGGCAAAGTCGATTTCGAATTTGTAGCCAAATCCTCCCGGGATATCGCCTTCGACACCGAGGCGCGCGCGCCGCAATTCCGACTCGAAACCGGAACCGATTCCGGTCCCGTCGGGCGCGCCGATCCAGCCCGCATCATATTGCAGGCGGCCACGCGGCTTGAAGCTCCAGCCGCCCCTTCCTTCGATCAGTGGCGCGCCCTTCCACGAGATCGTGGTATCGGGTTCGGGCTGCGGGGCCGCGGGCGCTGCCGGCGCCGGTGCGGCTTCCGCCTTCAGCGCATCGATCTGCGCCTCCAGGCTTTCCACTTGCCGCGACAGCTCGGCGAGCTGGGCCTTGAGCGCCGCCAGCTCGGCCTGTGCCTGCTCCGATGAGGTTTGTGCATTCGACTGTGTCGCAAATCCCAGGCAAAGCGGGAGTGCGGCCGAGGCTAAGATCAAGCGCCTCATGAGTTCCACCTTTGTGTCATTTTGGTTACGTCGGTGTGACCCCGCTATGATCCTTTAATGACACTTCTGTGACAATTGGGCCAGACGGCCCGAAACACAGTGGAAAAAGCGAGAATTCCAAAATCGTTTCAGTAAGATATTAATTCATCCGATGAGCGGCAAGCGGACCGAGACGATGGTTCCTTCGCCCTGTTTGCTGCTGATATCGAGTCGTCCGCGATGGCGTTCGACGATGTGCTTGACGATCGCCAGCCCGAGTCCGGTTCCTCCGCCGGCCCGGCTGCGGCCCGGATCGGTGCGATAGAATCGCCGCGTGAGGTGGGGGATGTGCTCGGGCGGTATGCCTTCGCCGCGATCGACGATCGAGAGCACCACCCGGTCGTCGCCATCCTGCTCGATCACGACATCGACATCGGTTTCCGGGTCGCCATATTTGAGCGCATTGTCGACCAGGTTCCGGACCAGCTGCTCGAGCTGTTGCGCCTCCCCGCGGACCTTGATTTCGCCCTTTGGCACGGTGATCTTCACCCGATCCCGGTCGCGCGACGGGCCGGCTTCCTTGGCGGCTTTCATCACAAGTTTCGAAAAATCGATCTCTTCGGAGGGCTGGTCGTGCTTTTCCGCCTCGATCCGCGAAAGCGACATCAGGTCGCTGACCAGGCTCTGCAGGCGCCGTGCTTCGCGCAGGACGGTTTCGAGAAACCGCTTGGTGGTTTCCGGGTCCGAATTCCCGTCTTCGGCCAGGGTTTCGACATAGCCGATGATCGAGGCCAGCGGGGTGCGCAGTTCGTGGCTCGCATTGGCGACGAAATCGGTATGGGCCTTGCTGATGTCCGCCTCGGCCGTGCGGTTATGCAGTTCGATCACCCAGTAGCGGTCGTTGATCGCGTGGCGGGTTATCCGCCAGATGCTGTTGGGCGTGGTCAGGCCCTGGACCGTCACGCTGCCGCCCTTCTTGCGGTCGAGCAGCTTGACCGCCTGCGGATGGCGCAGGCCGACCCGCGCGTCCTGCCCGACAATGTGCTTGCCGAAGACGACCCTGGCGGCGGAATTGGCGATGATGATCCGGTTGCGGTCGAGCAGCAGCACCGGCAGGCTGAACTGCTCGATCAGGTCGCCCATGCCTTCGCGGGTCAACTGGACACTGTCGGTCTGGATCTGGACCTGTTGCGGCGCCGGCCGGGAAATCCACAACGACCCGAGCCAGACCAGCAACACGACCGCAATCAGCAGCAGGCCTGCGCCGGCGATCAACATGCCGACGCCCGTGGCCGCGGCCAGCAACATTCCGGGCCAGGGGATGGGGCGGGAATCGTCCATTCGGCTCCGGCAATAACCGCGCCAATGCGCGACCGCCAGTGCGAACGCAAAGCTGTCACAAATCCTGGAATGCTGGTGACCCCTACGGGAATCGAACCCGTGTTTCAGCCGTGAGAGGGCCGCGTCCTAACCGCTAGACGAAGGGGCCATTGAGGAACGCAGCATAGCGCCGACCGGCCGCTTGTACCATGGTGACCCCTACGGGAATCGAACCCGTGTTTCAGCCGTGAAAGGGCCGCGTCCTAACCGCTAGACGAAGGGGCCACGCTGGTGCAGGCCCGCGCACTTAGGGATGCAGCGGTTTTCGGTCAAGCCCTGCGCCGGGAGAAGGTCAATTCAATCAGCGAATGCGGCGTCTTCGACATGCAGTTCGGCCTGCGGGCGGCTGCCCCAATCGTCGATCCTGGCGCGTCCTGCGAGCCACAGGTTGCGCCCCTTCGAGCCGTGCAGCAAGGCCTGCCCCAGTTCGGTCTCGGCGGCCCGAAAGGAAATCGCCTTGAAACTCGCGCCGTCGCGCCCCGCGGCAATCATCCGGACATGGTCCGTGCCGACGATGTCGGCCTTGACCAGCCGGACCGGACCGATGGCGAGGCGCGGGCCCGGCCAGCCGACGCCGTATGGCCCGGCGCTTTCGAGCGTATCGACGAGGCCGGGTGTGAGGCCCCCCGGCGCAAGCGACAAGTCGAGCTGCAAGGCCTGCTCCGCAACCGCCCTCGCGACCTGGGCGGCGAGCCGTTCCTCGAGCCAGTCGGCCAGGGCATCGATCTTGTCGGGACCGATTGTCAGCCCGGCAGCCATCGCATGGCCGCCGCCCGCGATCAGCAAGCCGGCTTCGCGCGCGCCGATGATCGCCGCGCCAAGGTCCACGCCGGTGATCGAGCGTCCCGATCCCTTGCCCATTCCGGCCTCGTCCGCATCGAGCGCTATCACCAGGCTGGGCCTGCCGGTCTTCTCCTTGATCCGTCCCGCCACGATCCCGATTACGCCGGGATGCCAGCCGGGCCCGGCAAGAACCGTGACGGCGCGATTGTGCTGGCTCGCCAGCTGCTCTTCGGCTGCCGCCTGCACTCCTGCCTCGATCGCCCGGCGCTCCTCGTTGAGTGCCGAGAGCTTTGCGGCAATTTCCCTGGCCTCGGCCGGATCATCGGTCGTCAGCAGGCGTACGCCCAGCGTCGCTTCACCGACCCGCCCGCCGGCATTGATCCGCGGGCCAAGCGCAAAACCGAGATCGCTGCAGATCGGCGCCCGGTTAAGCCGCGACGCATCTATCAAGGCTGCCATGCCGGTGTTTTCGCGCCGCGCCATGACTTTCAAACCCTGGGCGACGAAGGCGCGGTTGAGCCCGTGGAGGGCCGCAACGTCGGCCACGGTCCCCAGCGCGACGAGATCGAGCAGGCCGAGCAGGTCGGGCTCGCGGCGGCTCTCGAAGAATCCGCGCTCGCGCAGGGTCCGCAGCGTGGCGATCGCCAGCAGGAACGCGACGCCGACCGCGGCCAGGTGCCCGTGAGCCGCGCCGATCTCGCCTTCGTCCAGCCGGTTGGGGTTGACCAGGGCCGCGGCCCTGGGAAGTTCTGCCGAGCATTTGTGATGATCGACCACGATCACATCGATCCCGGCCTCGTGCGCCATCGCCAGCGCTTCATGCGCCATCGCGCCGCAATCGACCGTCACGATCAGGCTGCTGCCTTGTTCACCCAACCTGACCAGCGCTTCGCCCGAAGGCCCGTAGCCTTCGAGCAGGCGGTCGGGGATGTAATAGCGCGCTTCCAGTCCGAGATCGCGCAACAGCCGGATCAGGAGTGCCGCGCTGGTTGCGCCATCGACATCGTAGTCGCCGTAAATGGTAACTGTCTCGTTCCCCAGCACCGCTTCGGCCAGCCGCGCCGCGGCGGCATCCATGTCGTTGAATTCGGACGGATCGGGCAGGAAGGAGCGCAAGGTCGGGCTCTTCTGGCGCTCGAGATCCTCGCGCGGAACGCCGCGTGCCAGGAGCAGCTGGGTGACGATGTCGTCCTCGAGGCCCGCCACGCCTCCGCCAAGGTCCATATTGCCGCCGCGCCAGCGCCAGGCCTTGCCCGACAGCGAGCGCTCGATGCCGAATACGGCGGGAATGGACTGCGAAGCCATGGCGCATGGCCTACCGCAAGCGGGCGGAGCGCGGAAGACACCCTTATTGACAATCGACAGCGCGAGCCAATGATCGGACCATGAGCAAGGCTGCCGCACCGCTGCTGATCCTGTGGCACAGCCGCACCGGAGCCGCCGAGGCCATCGCCCATGCAGCTGCCGATGCCGCGGGGCCCGGCGCCCGGCTGTTGCGCGCGCGGGAAGCCGTGGCCGCCGACCTGCTGAGGGCCGGGGCCTATCTGTTTGTCTGCCCAGAAAACCTTGCCTCGATGAGCGGCGAAATGAAGGAGATGTTCGATCGCCTCTATTATCCGGTGCTGGGACGGATCGAGGGCAGGGCCTATGCCACTGTCATCGCTGCCGGTTCGGACGGGCACGGGGCCGAAGCGCAAATCGATCGCATCGCCTCGGGTTGGCGGCTCAAGCGGGTGGCGGATTCCCTGATCGTCAATCTCGACGCGCAAACGCCAGAAGAAATCCTTGCGCCCAAACAGGTGCCGCAATCGGAACTACAGAAATGCCGCGAATTGGGACAGGCAATTCAGGAAGGGCTGCGCCTCGGCATTTTTTGAATAGATGCATCCGCCATGGAGTATTTGCTCATCGCGGGACTCGACCTTGCAAGAATTTCAGGCCAAAAACCGGTTCGATCATTGCTGAAGGGATTGGCAGCATTACACAAACGCACCCCCCAGGCCCTGTCGGGCACAGACCAGCGCTATCGCTGCTCTTTGCAGGCTCGAAGCGACCTGCCGTGTCCGCCATCGAGCAAATCGTATCAAGTAATGATTCAAATATAAATTGTATATCTTCAAATAATGACAGATCTAAAACTGTATTAACTGTTGAATTACTGGCAAACGGCCTTACGTTCGATCTTTCCGGCCTTTCCCCGGGGAGCCAGACGAAGGTGACCGCGCCCATGCATTCGTTCGACCTTGCCAGCAGCTTCGACATCAATTCCGCCGAGGCAATCGAACTTGCCGCCGGCCGCCACCTGACTGGCGGCGAACATCTGCTCCCGGTTGTACGAACCCAGATGGCGATCGCCTTGGAGCTTTGCGAATTGCCGGGCGCTGTCGCGGTTGGCTGGGAGCCGGCCGGCAGCCTTTCGAGTGTGGCGCATTTCAAGGATGGCGTGGAGCGTTGGCTCGATGGCGGGGCATTCCCGGGATTGGGGCTGACGGCAATTGAGCTTGCCGACAATGGCGGACTGCGCAGCATCGGCCTGGCGTTTTTCACGGGCCAGGAGCTTGAGCTCTCGCCCGAGCTTTGCGCCGATCGCAGCAAGGGGACCAAGCTGGCCTTGCGATTGATCCATGAGCTGGTCGAAAGCGGAAGGCTCGAGGATCGAACCGAATTCGCTGGCCCTCAGGGCGAGGGGCTGGTGCTCGAACCAGACAAGGATGGCAGGACGATCCGGGTCGTCAGGGCCTGAGCTTGACGCGCGAGCGCGGGCATACGGGTTTCCCGAAGCGCGCCTGTCTGTCCCGCCTCGAAAGTAGCCGGCTGCCGTTTCGTTCGGTCAATCGCAGCGGCCGGCCGGGATATCAGCCGGGAATGCAGCGCCATCACCTCCTGCCGCGGCAATTGCTGTCGGCGCGATGTTTCGGCCCGCTGTTCGCCGCGATCGGGCGCGAACGGGTGGGTTTCGACGATTTTCGTTCGAACGGGCTGCTGTTGCCCGCCAGCGATTGCGCCGCCGCATGGATTGGCTTGCCGCTGCATCGCGGGCCGCATCGCGATTACAGCTCGATGGTCACAGAGCGGGTCGGCCAGATCGAGGAAGCGTGGTCGGCGCAAAGGTTGCGCGCGCCGGAGATCGCGCTCGACCAGGCGTTGATGCGGCTGGGCTTGCTCCAGCGTGCACTGCGCAAGCGATTGCTCTCCTCGAAGCGTCGCTTGAAGCTCAGCCGCAAGGATCCGCTTGGAAGAGGTCGCGACTTTTCCGAACTGGACCGCATGGCCGAAAGCTTGTGGGGCGCGACTCAGGTGGCGGCGAAGCCGGTGACCTGAGCGAGTTCGCGTTTCGCCATGTCGTATTCGTGGGCGAGTTGGGCGACCCGTTCGGCGACCGGCACAATCGCCTTTACCGCACCGATCCCCTGGCCGGACCCCCAAATATCCTTCCACGCTTTCGCATCGCTGCCGGTCACCTGGCTGAAATCCATCTTGGTCGGATCGCTTTCCGGCAGATTGTCGGGATCGAGCCCGGCATTGACGATCGAAGGCTTGAGGTAGTTGCCGTGTACGCCGGTGAACAGGTTCGAATAGACGATGTCGCTGGCGTAACCATCGACGATCGCCTGTTTGTAGGCCGTGACCGCATTGGCCTCCTCGGTCGCGATCCAGGGCGATCCGATATAGGCCAGGTCCGCACCCAGCGCCTGCGCGGCAAGGATCGAGCGGCCGCAGGCAATCGCGCCCGATAGCGCGACCGGCCCGGCGAACCACTCGCGCAATTCCTGCATCAGCGCGAACGGCGACTGCGGGCCGGCATGGCCGCCGGCCCCGGCCGCGACCGGGATCAGCCCGTCGGCGCCCTTTTCGATCGCCTTGTGGGCGAAGCGCTGGTTGATCACATCGTGCAGCACGATCCCGCCCCAGCCATGGACGCCCTGGTTGATCTCCTCGACCGCGCCGAGCGAGGTTATCACCAGCGGCACCTTCCACTTCGCCAGCACCATCGCATCCTCTTCGAGCCGCGGGTTCGAGCGATGGACGATGAGGTTGCAGGCGAACGGGGCGGCAGGACTGTCGGGATGGTCGCGGTCATGCGCGGCCAGCTCTTCGGTGATCCGGTGCAGCCATTCGTCGAGCACGCCCGAAGGCCGCGCATTGAGGGTCGGGAAGCTGCCGACGATCCCGGCCTTGCATTGCGCGATGACCAGGTCGGGATTGGAGATGATGAACAGCGGGGCGCCGATGACCGGCAGGCGCAGGTGCTTGAACAGGGCGGGGAGGGGCATCGCTGGCTCCGGAAAACTGGTTGCGGTCCGCATATGGGCTCGCGCGTGGCTTGTCGATTCAACGCGCCGTCATGGCAACTGGTTTCATCCGCAAATACATCTTGCGTCATCGGCGCAGGACCGTAAGAATTCGCCTTTTTCGGGGACTTCCATGCCAAGAACCATGCTCTGTTTCGTGGGCCTGTTGCTTGCCGCGCAGGCCGGTGCGGCGCCTGCGCGCAACTTCCAGCCGGAAGATGTTGTGAAGGAAATCGTGGTCGGCGAGCCGAATATCTCGCCCGACGGAGATTCGGTGGTCTATTCCGTCACCAGCAACGATCTCGAACGCGACGAGGCTGTCACCCATGTCTGGCTGGCCCAATGGGATGGCAGCGGCGCCCGCCAGCTGACCTTTCGCGGCGACGAAAACGAGAGCCGCCCGAAATTCAGCCCCGACGGAGGATTGGTCGGATTTCTCTCCTCGCGGGATGAGGAAAATGAGGAAACGCGCCTGTGGCTCATGCCGATGGCGGGCGGCGAGGCCTATCCGCTCGCCGGCATCGCAGGTTCGGTCGAGGATTTCGCATTCTCGCCCGACGGCAAATATTTGGCTCTGGTTGTGGCCGATCCCGACCCCGAACTGAAGCAGGATGCCGACGGCGACGAGATTCCGTTGCCGGTCGTGATCGATCGCTACCATTTCAAGATCGACGGGGTGGGTTATCTCGGCAAGCAGCGTTCGCGGCTGTGGCTGTATGACCTCGCCACCGGATCGGCGCAGCGGATGACCACCGGCGATTTCGACGAAGTGCTGCCCTCCTGGTCGCCCGACAGCTCGAAAATCGCCTTCGTTTCGCGCCGCGCGCCCGATCCCGACCGGTCGAACGACTACAATATCTACCTTGCCAGTGTGGCCGCACCGGCCAGCGAACCGCTGCGGCTGACCCCGTCCGATTGGGCCGACAACAACCCGGAAAACGATTCCTATCCCGCCTGGAGCCCCGACGGCAGCAAGATCGCCTATGTCATGGGCGGCGATCCGAAACTGATCTGGTATGCGGCGACCAGCCTCGCGGTCGTCCCGGCCAGCGGCGGCGAAGCGCAAATCCTGACGCCCGAGCTCGATCGCAACGTCTACGATCCGCAATGGACGCCCGACGGGCGCGCGATCACCTTCATGGTCGAGGATGACGGGCGGCAGAAGCTTGTCTCGGTCCCGGCTGGCGGTGGCGCAATCACGACCCTGGTCGAGGGTGAGCTGGTGGTTTCCGAGCCGGTCAAATCCGCCAATGGCAGGATAGCATTGCTGTCGAGCACGCCGACGCGGCCATACGAGGTGTTCGCGGTCGATGGCGGCAAGCTGCGCCAGCTCAGCCATCACAACGATGCCTGGCTGTCCGAGATCGACCTCGGGACGCAGGTCTATACCAGCTACACCAGCAAGGACGGGACCGAAGTGCGCGGCTTCGTGATGCTGCCGCCGGGGGCGAAGCCGGGCGAGCGGCACAAGGCGATCCTCCATCCGCATGGCGGGCCGGCCGCGCAATACGATTATATGTTCGACAGCTGGCAGCAGGCATTCGCCGGGGCCGGCTATGTCGTGCTGGCGCCCAATCCGCGCGGCAGCACCGGGCGCGGTAGCGAATATTCGGCCGGGATTTTCGCCGCCTGGGGTTCGGTCGATGTCGAAGACGACCTCGCGGCGGTGGATGACGCGGTTGCCAGGGGGATTGCCGATCCCGACAAGCTGGTGGTCGGCGGCTGGTCCTATGGCGGGATGTCGACCAATTACCTCATCACGCGCGACCAGCGCTTCAAGGCAGCGATGGCGGGGGCCTCGATCGGGAACGCCCTCGCCGGTTACGGCACCGACCAGTATGTCCTCGAATACGATCTCGAACTGGGCCTGCCGTGGGAAGCTCCCGACGTGTGGATGCGAAACTCCTTTCCCTTCTTCGAAGCGGACAAGATCCAGACGCCGACCCTGTTCATGGTTGGCGGCGAGGATATAAACGTCCCGACCTGGGCGAGCGAGCAGATGTACCAGGCGCTGCGGACGCGCGGGGTAGATACGCAGCTGGTGGTCTATCCGGAGGAAGACCACAGCATCGACCGGCCGAGCTTCCAGATCGACCGGATGACCCGCTGGCTCGATTGGTACGCGAAGTATCTCGAGGAATAGCTCGGCCTATTGCGCTGCGTTCCTTGCCCGGATTTCGCGCATCCATTCCTCGGGGGTCGGCATGATCGGGTTGTCGACCCGTTTGAGGATCTTCCATTGCCCGTCGATGCGGATGAGCTCGTCCTCGTAGAGCCCGGTCAGTTCGGGGATCGGGCTGCCGTCCGCGCCGCGCATGATCAGCAAATGGCGTGAGCGCGCGGTTGCCCGGTCGCCATCGACTTCGACCTGCGGGTTCGAGACGAGGTGATAGCTCTCCTTGTTGACGAACCCTTCCGGCGGGGTGCCGAACAGCCCGACCAGCATCGCCTTGATCTCGTCCGGCCCGCGGCGGATCGTAGTGCCGTTCTGCCAGACGCCCTCGGGCGCGAAGAGGGCGGCATAGGCTTCGAAATCCTGCGCATCGATGAACGCGGCATAGTCGACGATCACCCGCTGGATCGCGAGGATATCCTCGGCGCGCCGCAGCCGCGCTTCGAGCGTTGGCAGGCCGGTCACTTCATTGGCGGCGGGATTGGCGGGATCGCGATAGGGGATCTGGCCATAGGTGGTCCGGCGCGCGATCTTCCATTCGC
>NZ_DBNHSF010000002.1:0-34710 GCF_057143545.1 Candidatus Andeanibacterium sp. | reverse complement strand
AGGCTGCCGATATCTGCGGCTGCGCCGTGGGGACGATCAAGAGCCGGGTCGGGCGCGCTCGCGCTGCGCTCTCATCGATGATCGAGCAAGGTTCGATTCCGCGGCGAGCGATCGGCGATCTCGATGCTCAAGGTGCGATCCTGCGGGAACTGGAAGAGGCCGCCCAGATCGGCGAATAGCCGTTTCCAAGCGGTCCGGCTTGGGATAGCTAGTCGGCCGGCGTTTCTTTGCCCGCAGGAGGGGCACAGGGGAGATGGGAGGCGAAAAGGAAGCGGAGAGGGACAGCGGAACCACGGCCCCAAGGCGCCGGACCCTTTCCTTTGCCGCGCAGGAGCTGCGCCTGATCTCCGCACTGGTGCTGCTGCTGTCGATCGGATTGTTCCTGGCCCTGCCGTTCGTGCTTTCGATCGGCTCGGTGGTATTCCTCCCGCTGGTATCCGCGATCGTGCTGACCATCGTTCTCTCGCCGCTGGCAGACCGGCTGTCGGGTCTCGGCCTGCCCAACCTGCTCGCGTCCTTCCTGTCATTGATCTTCTTCATCGCGATCCTCGTTCTCGCACTGGTCCTGATCCTGCGTCCGGCGGTCGACCTGTTCGATGCCTTGCCGGGAATTGTCGAAACGATCGGCGAGCAATTCTCTCAACTGCGAGGAAGCCTGACCTGGCTTACCCGCCTAAACCAGCAGATTGTCGAGATCGTCGGTACCGACGGCAACCCGCAGGTCGTCCTTGCCAGCCCGTCCTTTTTGCAGGAACTCGCCTTTGCCACGCCCAGCGTGGTGCTCGAGATCCTGCTCACCTTCCTCATGACATTCTTCATGGTTGAGGCCAGGGTCAGGGTACGCAGCCGGCTGTTGCTGAATCGCGCGTCGTTCGGCACGAGCATCAGGGCGGTGCGCGTCTTTCGCGATGTCCAGGACCGGGTTTCTGCCTATATTCTGACAGTTGCCCTGATCAATGCCGGCGTGGGGGTGATTGTCGCAACAGGGGCCTGGCTCCTCGGCATGGAAGCGCCGATCATGTGGGGCGGCCTCGCAGCGATCCTCAATTTCATTCCCTATATCGGTCCGCTGGCCATGGTCGTACTGCTGGCGCTCTTCGGCTTGGGGACATCGGAATCGATGTTCGCCGGCCTGTTGCCGGCTGCGGCCTATCTCGGCCTGCACACGGTCGAATCGAACGCGGTAACACCAGCGATTCTCGGCGCCAGGTTTACCATGAACCCGGTGCTGATCCTGCTGGCGCTGACCTATTTCGCGTGGATCTGGGGCGTGGTCGGGGCATTGCTTTCTGTCCCGCTGCTGCTCACGATCAAGGCTGTGGTCGACCATCTCGGGCGACCAAACCTGATCGGATTTATCTTCGGCGAGCCGCTATTCCCCTCCGAGCTGCTCGAACCGCGGACGGAAAACGCACCGGTGAAGGATCAGCCTACCGGGTAGGTCCAGGCCTTGCCACGTGCGAGGTTATCAGCGGCGAAATCCCAGTTCAGCCGTGCGATGACCGCTTCCAGATAGGCGGGCCGGGCATTGCGGTGATCGAGGTAATAGGCGTGCTCCCACAGATCGATCACCAGCAATGGCGTAAACTCGCCGTCCGCCAGCGTATCGGCATCATGGGTCTCTTCGACCGAGAGCGAGCCGTCCTTCTCCGCGAGCCAGACCCAGCCCGAGGCAAAGTGTCCGGCCCCGGCGGCGGCCAGCCGTTCCTTCAGTTCGCCGAACGAACCGAATGCGGCATCGATCTTGTCGGCAAGTTCGCCGGACGGCGAGCCTTCGGTGGCGGCAAGCGAATGCCAGTAGAAGCCGTGATTCCAGGTCTGGGCCGAATTGTTGAACAGTCCCTTGTTTGACCCGCGGGCCGCCGCGACGATCTCTTCCAGGCTCGATCCTGCCAACTCGGTGCCTTCGATTGCGGCGTTGGTCTTGTCGACATAGGCCTTGTGATGCTTGCCGTGGTGATAGGAAAATGTTTCCGCCGAGATGGCCGGTTCAAGGGCCTTGGGGTCGAAGGGCAGGTCGATCAGGGGAAAAGGCATGGTATCTCCGGACAAAGGTAAGGGTCAACTTGGCTGTCTGGCCAAGTTTGTGATCGGAATACTGCATTGCCATTGCAATCTTTCAATCGACCTTGATCGGCTGGGCCGGTTAGGATGCAAGGCGAACAGCCCCTTGCCAGCGCAGGGGCTTCGGGCGCAAAGCGCCCTAACCAATGGCAAGAGCGCGCTGAGGATTGGACTGGGCGGTAGATGGCACGCAGATATTTCGGGACCGACGGGATCAGGGGCCGCGCCAATGCCGGCGTGATGACCGCCGCCACGGCGATGAAGGTCGGCCAGGCGGCCGGCTCGCACTTCCTGCGCGGCGACCACAAGCACCGGGTGGTCATCGGCAAGGATACCCGCCTGTCGGGCTACATGATGGAAACCGCCCTCGTCGCCGGCTTCACCAGCGTAGGAATGGACGTGATCATGACCGGCCCGCTGCCGACGCCCGCGATCGCGCTCCTGACCCGCGAGATGCGCGCGGACCTGGGCGTGATGATCTCCGCCAGCCACAACAAGTTCGCGGACAACGGCATCAAGCTGTTCGGGCCGGACGGCTTCAAGCTGTCGGATGCCGACGAAGAGGCGATCGAGCGCGCGATGGACGAAGACATCCCCCTCGCCCAGGGCGAGAGAATCGGCCGCGCCAGGCGGATCGACGATGCCCGCGGGCGCTATATCCACGCGATCAAGCAAACGCTGCCCGACGAGGTCAGGCTCGACGGGCTTACCATCGTGGTCGATTGCGCGCACGGCGCCGCCTATTCGGTTGCGCCCGCGGCGATCTGGGAACTGGGTGCGGAGGTTGTCCCGATGGGCGTCGAACCCAACGGCCTCAACATCAATGACGGGGTCGGTTCGACCTCGCTCGATGCCATCAAGGCCAAGGTGATCGAAACCGGTGCCGATATCGGCATTGCGCTCGATGGCGATGCCGACCGGCTGATCGTGATCGACGAGCAGGGCAACACGATCGATGGCGACCAGATCATGGCGCTGATCGGCTCGCAACTGGCCGACCAGGGCAAGCTCAAGGGCGGCGGGATTGTGGCGACCGTGATGTCCAATCTCGGGCTGGAGCGCTTCCTCAAGAGCAAGGGAATCGAACTGGTCCGGACCAAGGTCGGCGACCGCTATGTGCTCGAGGCGATGCGCAAGGGCGGCTACAATGTCGGCGGCGAGCAATCGGGCCACATGATCCTGTTCGACCATGCGACGACCGGGGATGGCAGCATCGCCGCGCTGCAGGTGCTGGGCGCGCTGGTGCAATCGGGCAGGCCGGCCAGCGAGCTGCTGCACCTGTTCGATCCCATCCCCCAGCTGCTGAAGAATGTCCGCTACAATGGCGGAGCGCCGCTCGAGGATGCCGGCGTGAAGTCGGCCATTGCCAAAGCGGAAGCGGCGCTCGCCGGCAAGGGGCGGCTGGTGATCAGGCCATCGGGCACCGAGCCGCTCATCCGCGTGATGGCCGAGGGTGACGATCGGGCGCAGGTCGAGCAGGTCGTCGGCGACATCTGCGCGGCGGTGGAAGCGGCGGCTTGAGCAAGGCTCCTCCGCGAATCCTCGCCATTGCCGGCTCCGACAGTTCCGGCGGCGCTGGTATCCAGGCCGACATCAAGACCATCACCATGCTCGGCGGCTTTGCGATGACCGCGATCACCGCCGTGACCGCGCAGAATACGACCGGCGTGCAGGCGGTGGAATCTCTCTCCCCTGCCTTGGTCGGGGCACAGATCGATTCCTGCCTGTCGGATATCGGCGCGGACGCGGTGAAGATCGGCATGCTTGGTTCGCCCGAGATCGCCGAACTGGTCGCAGAACGGCTCGCAGGCCTCGCAATCCCAATCGTCTTCGACCCGGTCATGGTCGCGACCAGCGGCTCGCTACTGGCCGATGCGGCGACCATTTCCGGGTTCGAGCGGCTGATGGCGCTGGCCGATCTTGTCACGCCCAATCTGCCCGAGCTGGCCGCCCTGACGGACTTGCCGGTCGCAACGCCCGACGAGATTGCGGAGGCTGCAGTGGCCCTTTCCCGGCGCCATGGCTGCGCGGTGCTGGCCAAGGGCGGGCATCTGGAGGGCGCGAAGATTCGCGACCTGTTGGTCGAACATGGCGGGCGGGCTGTGTCCTTCACCGATCCGCGGATCGACACGCGCCACACCCACGGCACCGGCTGCACCCTGTCGAGCGCGATCGCGACCCTGCTCGGCCATGGCCAATCGCTCGAACATGCCGTGCGGCTTTCCCGCCAGTTCGTCCGCGAGGCGTTGCTCAATGCTCCGGGCTTCGGCTCCGGCAGCGGTCCGCTGGGCCACCAGGCGGTGCGCAGGACCTAGTCGCAATCCCCTTGTGCGCAGGGATCCTCGATCCCGTAGAAATCGACGATATGCGCCCAGGCTTCCTCGGCCGTCTCGCACCAATGAAACAGGTCGAGATCCTTGCGGGCGATGGTCCCTTCATCGGCCAGCGCATCGAAATTGATCACCTTGTCCCAGAACTCCCTGCCGAACAGCAGGATCGGGATCGGCTTCATCTTCTGGGTCTGGATCAGGGTCAGCGTCTCGAACAATTCGTCGCAGGTGCCATAGCCGCCGGGAAAAATCGCCAGCGCCCGTGCGCGGATGAGGAAATGCATCTTCCTGAGCGCGAAATAGTGGAACCGGAATGAGAGATAGGGCGTGACGTAGGAATTGGGCGCCTGCTCGTGCGGCAGGACGATGTTGAGCGCGATCGATTCCGACCCGGCATCGGAGGCCCCCTTGTTTGCCGCCTCCATGATCGAGGGTCCGCCGCCCGAGCACACGACAAACTGCCGCCGGCCGTGTTCGATGATCGAATGTTCGCTGGCGATCTTCGCGAGCCTGTAGGCCTGGGTGCAATACTTGGCCTTGGCGGCAAGCCGCTTGGCAACCCGCTTCTCCTCGGGCGTATCCGCCGCCGCAACCAGGGCCTCGGCATCCTCCTCGAAGGGGATACGCGCCGATCCGTACATGACCAGGGTCGATCCGATCCGCGCCTCGTCCATCAGCATCTCGGGCTTGAGCAGTTCGAGCTGGAAGCGCACCGGGCGCAATTCCTCGCGCAGGAGGAAGTCCGAATCGCGGAAGGCAAGGCGGTAGGCAGGGTGAGTCGTCTGGGGTGAGCGGGTCGGCTCCTTCTCGACGAACTTGGCTTCCTGCTCCGCGCGGTAGAACCGGCGATCGCTCAGCTCGGCATCATCGTCTGCGCTCACGTTGAGGTCCTCTCCGAACATGAAATCTCGCCGCCATGCGTAGAGCCTGCTCGTCCGAGATGGAAGCTCCCGTGCTTGCTTCTCTGACGTGAATCGGGCTCTCCCAGGAAAAATGAGCCCAAGATTCACGTTTCCGGCAAGGTCGCCTGAAACGACCAAGGCCTTGGGCAAGCGCAGACCAATGAAGGCGGCAGCGGGTGAAACGCTGGATGCCCCGCGTGGATTCGAACCACGATTGACGGAGTCAGAGTCCGTAGTCTTACCATTAGACGACGGGGCAGGAGCGGGGGCCGATAAACGCCGGGTTTCTGCGGGTCAAGCCCGATCGACCAGGGGCGAGATCGCATGCTCGTCCGCAGCCATTCGGAATCATTGGATAAATCCGGATTCAGCGGTTCCCCGAACTCATCTTTGCGCTAGTGTCGGCACGATGAATGTCTCCGCTCCCCCGCCTTCGCTCGGCTTCAGCGTCGGGATTGTCGGCCACCGGGCCGACCGCATCGAGGATTGGGACGGGGTCCGCGCCCGGATCGACGAGATCCTCGAAGCGATCCAGCGCTCGCTGGACGAAATCGCCGAGAATCCCCTGTTCATGGCCGGGCGCCATCCGCTGCGGCTGGTCACGGCCCTGGCCGAGGGTGCCGACCGGATTGCCGCCAGCTCCGCGCTCGATCTCGGCCAGGTCCTCGAAGTCGTCTTGCCCTTTGAACCCGAGGAATACGAGAAGGATTTTCCCGACGAAGGCCCGCGCAACGAGTTCCGCGAGCTGCTGCGACGGGCGTCGTCGCTGACCGTGCTCGATGGACACATCACCGGCCGGCCTCACGCCTACGAAGCTTCGGGCTATACGATGCTCGACAATATCGACTTGCTGATCGCGGTCTGGGACGGCCAACCCGGCCGCGGGCGCGGCGGAACGCGGGAGATGATCGATGCCGCCGCGCGCCGGGCGATGCCGGTGATCGTGATCCCGCCCGACGGATCGAGCCTTTCGGTGCGGGGAGCCATCGCCGGAGAGCCGATGCGGTTCGAGGACATTCCGGAGTTCCCGTTCGACCGGCTGGGCGATCTTGTCGCCTCGCTGGTCGGTACATTGGGCGATCCGGTGGAGGAGGCCGATTGGCGCAGCCTGGCCGACCTGCCCCCGAACCCGATCATCTATGGCGCCTATCCCTTCCTGCTGAAGCTGGCGGGGATCAGGCCCTGGTTCGCCAAGAAGGGAAGTTGGACTCCCAAACCGCCGGAAGGCGCGCTGGAAGAAGCCTTCGCCTGGTGGGACCATGCCGCGATCCAGGCCGCCCAGGCGTTTCGCTCGGCCGTCCTGGTCAATTTCAGCCTCGCTGCCTTCGCAGTCGTCCTTGCCGCCAGTTCAGTGCTCGTGGACGATATCAAGTGGATTTTCGTGGCCGCCGAACTGCTCACGATCCTGTTGCTGCTGACCAACGCCTGGCATGCCGGGAAGATGCGCTGGCAGGAGCGCTGGCTCGAATCCCGGCAAGTGGCCGAATTGCTCAGGGTCGGCATCCTGTTGCGCAATGTCGGGATCGGACGCGGAATCTCGGACCCCGGGGCCGGCGGCTCGAACGGCTGGTACGCCAGTTCGGTTGCCCGCTCCTGTCCCATGGAATCGATCCGCCTTTCCGATCCCGACAAGGCGGCGGAGCCGGTACTGGCCGAAATCCGCGACCAGGCAAGCTGGAACGAATCTACTTCACACAGGATGCATCTGGCGGCTCACCGGATCGAACGCTTCGGCGAAGTGCTGTTCGCGATCGTCATCCTCGCGGCCGGCGGCTGGCTGATCACCTATTTCCTCGATCACGAGCTTGGCACCGATCTCAAATATGCCCTGACCACCATAACGGCGGGGCTGCCGGCGATCGCTACTGCAAGCTACGGCATTCGGATCATCCTCGATTTCGAGGGGGTGGCCAATCGCGCGCACAAGATCGCCCATGGCCTGAACGCGATATTGAAGGAATGGGAGGCCAGTCCGCATACGACCGTTACCCTGCAGGACATGGCCCGCAGGGCGGCCGACATCATGCTTGGCGACGTTGCGGCCTGGCGCTTGCTGGCCGAGGGGCGGCGGCTGACAATTCCGGGATAGGGCCAAGGCCCGGATCAGATTTCCGCGCGCGATCGCACTTCGTGCTTGAGGGTGAAATGGCCTACCCGCAAGACCGAACCGACCGGCAGGATCGCGGCACCGGTAACCCTCTGGCCATCGATATAGGTGCCATTGGTCGATCCCAGGTCGGTTACGAACAGCGTGTCGTCATTGAGCTCGACCAGGCAGTGCGAGCGCGAAACCTTGGAATCCGCCAGGATCACGTCGGCCGGCTTGGTGCGTCCGATCTTGAGGCCGAGCGGCCCGACGATATGGCGTTCCTGCAGTTCATCGCCGATCGACAGTTCAAGACAATGAAACTCGTCGCCCTGCAACATGCCGAATTCATCGGTCGGCGTGAAAAACTGGGTCGCCTCGGAATCATCTTCCTCCTCGAGGGGCGGCGGCGGCATTCGCCGGGCCACCGGCTCGGCTTGCGGCGGAGGTGCGGTGCCCTGTTGCCTGAGTTGCTGCTGCAAGGTCGAGATCGCCGAAATCAGGCTTTCCATGTTGGCGCCGTCGAGTTGTCCGGCAGGATTTCCGGCCGGGGCCGGGGCCGGCCTGCGCCGAAGCGGCGCTTCTGCCTGCTTCTTCGCCTCCGCCCGGGCCTGCCTCGCCTTGCCGGGAATGTCATCCTGGACCAGCCGGTGGATGTCCTTGACATAGCCCTGCCAGACCGCCTCGGCCGGATCGCCCGACCAGGTGGACAGATCGACAGTGTGCGTCAGCTCGAAGATGATCGGGCGTTCGCAAGGTTCGATAATCGCGGGCGCCAGTGTCCGGTTTCGATCGGCCAGCGTCGCTTCGGCGCGCACCCAGCGCGATGCCACCGAACGGGGCGACCACAAGACCACGACCGCCTTGGCCGCGCGCAGTTCCTTTTCGATGACTTCGTCGAAGGTTTCGCCGGAATGCAGGGCCGCATCCCACCAGACGTTGAATCCTTCCCGCTCGAACGCAGTGGCGACGAGGCGCGCCATGTCCTCATCCGCCCTGGCGTAGGAGATAAAGATGTCTGGACCGCTCAACTAATCCCTCGTCAATCCCGATCGAACCAACTGGCCAAAGCCCGCAAACCGATGCGCCCGGCACCTCGCCCCTGACGAGGCAGACCCATGGGTAACAGACATAAGTGATTTTGCGCCGACTCTCAAAGGGTCGACGCCATTTTGTCGCGAAGATACAAGCGGGCTTCGCATCCGCAAGTCCGAATGTGGTTCGGGGACCGCAAGAACGGGCTGCACGATCAAGCAGGTGCCTATTTCACCGCTACGATCGCCATCGTGACGTTGTCCGGCGCGCCCCGGTCGAGGACAAGCTTGAGCAAGTGATCCGCGGCATCCGAAATCGGGCGGGAATAGAGGGCCGAAAGCATCTCGACCTGGGTCACGACCCGGGTGAGACCGTCGCTCGCGACTAGGTAGATGTCTTTGGCAAAGGCTGCCCCGCCGACCGTATCCACCTTGAGGTCTTCCGCGGCGCCCACCGCCCGGGTGATGACATTGGCATTGGGGTGCTGTTCGGCCTCCTTGGCCTCGATCATGCCGGCGGCCAGCAGGTCCTGGACAAGGCTGTGATCGCGGGTCAATTGCGTGATCGCGCCGTCGCGGACCCTATAGGCGCGGCTGTCTCCGGCCCAGAAGCAGCGATATTGGCTGTGTCCCAGCACCAGCCCCACCACCGTGCTGCCGATGGTCTTGCGTTCGGTGCCGTTTCGGCCCAGTTCGATCAAGTCCTCATTGACCTGTTTGAGCGAAGCGATCGCCTGGTCCACCAGTTGACGCGGATCCTCGCCCGCGGGCAATGCGGAGAGCGCTTCGATGATCTTCGCGCTGGCGACTTCTCCCGCTTCGTGGCCGCCCATCCCGTCCGCTACGACCCATAGCCCGGCCTCGGGCCTGCTCAGCACCGAGTCCTCGTTGAGCTTGCGCTTCAACCCAACATGGGTCCGTATCTCGCAGTCGAAGCCCATTTCGTAACCTTATTTCCTAGTCTTGCTTAAGGGCTGGAAATTCACACGGGATCGTGCAAACCTTCTTCGCACTGCAATATCGCGGTCATGGGAAATCGGCAATGAGCAAGGCCTACAGCAACAAGGCGCTACCGCCCGGGACAGTTCTGCGCGAGTGGAGGCTCGAGCAGGTCCTTGGCGTAGGCGGCTTTGGCATCGTCTACAAGGGCCGCGGAATCTATTTCGACGAGCTGGTGGCGATCAAGGAATACTTCCCCAGTTCGATTTCCGAACGCGACGAGGATTCCACCGTTGTCCCGATCGATTCGGATGCCGAAGAGGTTCACGCCCTCGGATTGAAGAAGTTCGTCGAAGAGGCGAAGCTGCTCTGGAACCTCTCCACGCCGACCCGGCACCCGAACATCGTCAGCGTGCGGAGCCTGTTCGAGATTCATGGCACGGCCTACATGGTGATGGATTTCGAGGACGGCATGTCGCTCTCGAAGCTGCTCAAGGACGGCCATCGCTGGAACGAAGCCAGCCTGACCAAGATGTTCAAGCCGATCGCCGAAGGCCTCGACCGTGCGCATCGCGTCGGCGTGCTTCACCGCGACATCAAGCCGCCGAATATCCTGATCAATGACGACGGCCGCCCGGTCCTGATCGATTTCGGTTCCGCCCGCTTCGAATCCGGCGAAGCGACCAGCACCAGCGTCACTTTCCACACGCCACCCTATGCCGCGATCGAACAATATGTGCGGACCTATGACCAGGGTCCGTGGACCGACATCTATGCGCTGGGCGTCGTGCTCTATCAGTGCATTACCGGCGAAAAGCCGCCTGAAGTCCTCGAACGCATGCATGCCGGGCTCGGCAAGCCGCTGGCCCATGGCAACTGGCCGGGCTACAGCAGGAATTTCCTGGCCGCGGTAGACGCCGCGATGACGGTCAAGCCGACCGAGCGCCCGCAATCCATCCCTGCATGGCTGAAAATGTTCGAAGAAGGCGGAGCGCCGGTGATTGCCGCTCCGCCGGAGCCCGAAGCGCCGGAAATCGATGAGGATGCGACCCGCGTCGAAGCCTATCTGCCGGACAAGGCGGCCGCCGAAGAGGTTCCGTCCGACCAAATCGTGCCGGTCGCCCCGCCCGAACCCGGCTTCAGCGCGACGGACGATATCAAGACCGCCGTGCCGAGCGATCCCGACGAGGTCAGTTTCAAGCGTGCGGGAGAGGACACGCAGACCAAGAAAAAGGAAAAGCCGAAGGGCGCTGCCGAACAGGAAGAAAAAGTCGAAGCCAAGGCACCGCCACCTCGCAAAGAGGAACCCGCCGCGGGCGAGGACGAACCGGCGCAAGACGAGGTCGGAGACACTTCCGCCAAGCAACCGGCACAAGCAGATGAACCCGAAGAGGCCGGGGAAGCGCCTCCTCCGGCCAAGACGAAGCCGGCCAAAAAGCCAAAGGAGCCTCGCAAGCCCGACGACCAGGAAGCAGGCGACAAGAAGAAGCTCAACCCGTTGATGATCGGCGGCGCAGCAGCCGCGCTTGCCATTGCAGCAATCGGCGGTGTCGTCGTCATGGGCGGTGGCGACGATGAGGCGGCGATCGATGAAAGCCTGGTCGAAGGACAGGCGTTCGAGCCGATCGATATCGAGGCGGCGGGCGGCATTGCCCAGGCCTTGCAGGTTTTCATCGAGGAAGCGACCGAAGCGCGCGCGCCCGCCGGCGCATTGAAAATCCTCAACGATGCGGCCGAAGAACTGGCCGGGATGGAAACCCAGCTGTCGCAAATGGCCAATGATCCCGATCGCGCAGGCGAGGTTCCTGCCCAGCAGGAGCGCATGTCCGGGCTTGCACAAGTAGCCGCCGCCGATTTTGCCGCCGCAATTCTCGGCGAGGCGGATGCTACGGCACGCCGCTTTGCTGCCCAGGTTCCCTGGGCCGATCCCCGCAATGCCGGGGCGGCAGCCAGCCAGCCGGCGGACCGGCAGGCGCTCGCGCGCCAGGTCCGAACGGCCCTGTCCGGTATCCGGACCGCGGCCGCCGAGGCAAGAGAGGCCGAAGACCTGGCAACCGCCTTGACCGCGGCGCAAGCCACGCTGGCGCGGAACAATGCCTACAACACGGCGATGGCCCGCGCCCGCCGCGCCAATACCACCCAGGCCCAGGAAACGACCGCCAGCGAAACGCCAGTTGTGGAGGCCGCTCCAGCTATCTCCGACACGCCGGCTCCGGCCGCGAGCCCGGGTGTTTCGGGCCAGGCGAGCTCGCTGTGGCCGCAAAAAGCGCGCAATTTCGCCTCGATCGTGCGCGAAGCCAGAGGCGTTGCGGACGATGTCATTTCGCTTGGCCGAGGATCGGCACCCGACGACGATGCATCGCAGGACGTCAAGGATGGCTATCGCATTCGCCAGGCCAATGTGCAGACCGCACGGAACTATATCAGCTATCTCGATACGTTGACGAATTCGATGCGCGGCGACCGGACCGAAGCGGAAGTCGACGAGAATATTAGCAATGCGCAGGAGACCAGGCGCTACCTGCAGCAATTGCTGGCAAGCTCGCGGGCCGCTCAGCGATAGGGTTCGGAAATTGACTTTGTCCAGTCGTTGATCCGGCGGAGTCAGCCGTTTGCAGAAGCGCAACTTATAATTGAACGGTCGAATGCCCATTTCCGCCCTGAGGACAATGCGGCTAATGCGTTGCTCCTGAAGGGGAAACGGGATGTACAAGTGTCTTGGCAGGGGATCGGCTTGTGCTGCCATGCTGGCGATGGCCCTTGGCGGCTGCGCGCTTGGCCCCGCCCCCGGGAGCTATTCCGATCCGGAGATTGCCTTCCCCGAAGAGTGGAGCGAGCACGGCAGCGGAGATGCTTCCTATGAGCTCGCATCCTATTGGCAGGCGCTGGGCGACCCGGTCCTGACCGAATTGGTCGACCAGGCGATCGCCAACAACCTCGATATCGTCCAGGCAGGCACCCGGCTGGTCCAGGCGCGCGAAGGCCTGAGCCAGGCACGCGCGAGTTTGCTTCCTTCGCTCGCCGCCACTGGCGGAGCAAGCCGCGCAGTCGGCGACGGCGCGTCGAACGACATCACCTCCAACCTCGGTCTCAATGCCAATTGGGAGCTCGACCTGTTCGGGCGCATCGGATCCTCGGCGCAGGCCGCCAGGTTCGACTATGAATCAGCGGGCTACTCGCTGGCCGACCTGCAGCGGGTCATCGCCGGGCAAGTCGCCTTGCAGGTGATTTCGGCGCGCTCGACAATGCTCCAGCTCGAAATTGCGCGCAGTTCGCTGGCGATCCAGGAAGACAATCTGCAGATCGCCCAGTGGCGCAACCAGGCCGGCCTGGTCTCCAGCCTCGACGTCGAACAGGCGCGCAGCCAGCGGGCGCAAACGGCGGCCAGCATACCCCTGCTGGAAAGTAGCTATGCGGCGACCGCCAACGCCATCTCGACCCTGATCGGCGAACCGCCGGGCCGCGTCCGGGCGCTGCTGGCCGAATTCCAGCCGTTACCCGATCCGCCGCAACTCGGCGAGCTTGGCGCGCCGGTGGACCTGCTTCGCCGGCGTCCCGATATCCGGCAGTCGGAGGCTCGACTGTATTCCGACGCGGCGCGGATCGGCGTCGCCCGGGCCCAACTCTTTCCTCTGCTGACGCTGAGCGGAAATCTCGGGACGAACGATGCCGGACCGCTGAACCTGTTCGACCTCGTGACCGGCAGCATTGCCGCCAGCGTCAACCAGCTGCTGTTCGACGGCGGGCAGACCACCTCGCGCATCCGGTCCGCCGAGGCAGCGGCCGACGGTTCCTTCGCCGGCTGGCAAAGCACGATCCTTTCGGCCCTCGAAGAGGCGGAAAATGCCATCGCGTCTCGCCGGTCCGCCGAAGACCGGATCGGCGATATCGCCGAATCGCTCGACGCGGCAACCAATGCCGCCCTGATCGCCCGCAGCCAGTACCAGGCCGGGCTGACCGATTTCCAGACCCTGCTGACCACCGAAAGCCAACTGCTGACGGCTCGCAACTCGATGGTGTCGGCCCAGGCCGACCGCGCGTCGGCCTTCATCAGGCTGACCCAGGCTTTGGGCGGAGGCTGGGCGATCGCGGAATGGGAAGAAACCCTCGCTAACGGGAATACGCCATGAACACCAATACAGGCACCAACCAGAAGATCGACGAATTCCTGGGCGAGCCGGAGGCACCGCGCTGGCGGCGCACGGCCAAATACTGGATTCCGGCAGCGTTCCTGCTGCTGGTCGCGCTGGTCGTCTGGCGGGTATCGGGCGACGATGAAAATCCCGATTACCTGACCGAGGAAGTGACCCGCCAGTCGCTCGAGATCGATGTCACCGCGACCGGCAATTTGCGCCCGACCAACCAGGTCGAGATCGGCTCGGAAGTATCGGGCAAGATCGACGCAATCTTCGTCGACGTGAACGATCGGGTCGTGCGCGGACAGGTCCTTGCACGGATCAATACCGACGTGATCGAGAACGACATCACCCGGTCGCGCGCCAACCTCAATTCCGCGCTCGCCAATGTCGAACGGGCCCGCGCGACGCTGGAATACGACCAGGCCCAGCTCGACCGGCTGCGGCAGGTCTACGAATTGTCGGACGGAAAGGTTCCCTCGAAATCGGAACTCGAGGTTGCCGAGGCCAATGTCACTCGCGACAAGGCGGCGCTTGCAGCAGAGCAGGCCAATGTGGTCTCGGCTCGGGCCTCGCTGTCCTCGGCCGAGACCCAGCGCAGCCGGGCGATCATTCGCTCTCCGGTTGCCGGCGTCGTGCTGGCGCGGCAGGTCGAGCCGGGACAGACGGTGGCCGCCTCGTTCAACACGCCGACCCTGTTCGTGATTGCCGAAGACCTCTCGCAAATGCAGCTGCGCGTCTCGATCGACGAAGCCGATGTCGGCAATGTCCGGCAGGGCCAGGAAGCGAATTTCACGGTCGACGCATATCCGGGCCGCGAATTCCCCGCGGTGGTGGAACGGGTCGACCTCGCTTCGAACAACACCACGACGCAGGAACAGGCCGCCGCCAATGCAGTGGTGGTCTACGAAGCACGGCTGAGCGTTGCCAACAGCGACGGCCTGCTGCGCCCGGGCATGACCGCAACCGCGAATATCGCGACCGAAAGCACCGGCGAGCAAATGCTCGTGCCGAATGCCGCGCTCCGCTTCCGGCCTCCGATCGAGGACGACCGGGGCGGCGTGCAGCTCAATAACGGCAACGATTTCGGTCTCGAGCGGGAGGGACCGCAGGCAACCATCGGCGTGGGTAGCCGCCAGACCGTTTACGTACTGCAGGATGACGGGTCGATCGAGCCGGTCTCCGTGACCACCGGACGAAGCGACGGCCGGCTGACAGTCGTGCAATCGGGCGATCTCAAGGTGGGCATGAAGGTCGTCACCAGCATCAAGGCTCCCGGGGTCGAGGAAGACTAGGTGATCGGCGAACCGATCATCGAACTCGAAGGCATCACCAAGACCTTCGGCCAGGGCGAGGCGGCATTTCGCGCGCTGCGCGGCGTCGACCTGCAGATTCGGCGCGGCGACTTCGTGGCCGTGATGGGGCCTTCGGGTTCGGGCAAATCGACCTGCATGAATATTGTCGGCTGTCTCGATACGCCGAGCTCGGGCGTCTATCGCTTCCTTGGCCGCGAAGTGCAGAAACTCAACAAGGACCAGCGTTCGCTGCTGCGGCGCAAATATCTCGGCTTCGTGTTCCAGGGCTTCAACCTGCTGGCGCGGACATCGGCGCTCGAAAACGTCGAATTGCCGCTGGTCTATCACGGACTGGGCAAGGCCGAGCGGAGCGAACTGGCGACGAAGGCGCTCGACAAGGTCGGCCTGGTTCCCTGGGCGGACCATACCCCGGGAGAACTGTCCGGCGGACAGCAGCAGCGCGTTGCGATCGCCCGCGCGCTGGTCACCGAACCCGAAGTCCTGCTGGCCGACGAGCCGACCGGCAATCTCGACAGCGAACGCTCGATCGAGATCATGGAGCTGCTGGCCGATCTCAACCGGCAGGGCATTACCATCGTCATGGTGACCCATGAAGCCGACATGGCGGCCTATGCCAAAACCATCGTCCATTTCCGCGACGGGCTGGTCGAACGGATCGAGCGCGGCAGCAGGGCCGAACGGGCCGCCGAAACGGCCGCGGCGGAAGAAGGGATCGGCTGATGTTCGGCACCACCCTGATCCTCGCGCTCAAGGAAATCCGGCGGCATCTGATGCGCTCCTTCCTTACCACGCTGGGGATCATCATCGGCGTCGCGGCGGTCATAACCATGGTGACGCTGGGACGCGGCGCCACCGCCGACATCTCGGAGCAGATCAGTTCGCTCGGTTCGAATGTCCTGATCGTGTTCCCGATCCAGGACGAACAGGGCGTCTGGCGGCCGTTCGAGGACGAGGACATCGAGGCGATCCGGGAACAGATCGCGGGCGTCAAGGCGGTCGCGGGAAGCGTCACTCAAGACGTCACCGCGGTATATAACGGTCAGGACTGGGCCAGCCGGGTCGAAGGCGTCAGCAATGAATTCATGGTCGCCCGCTCGGTCAAGATTGCCGAAGGGCGCTCCTTCACGGACGCCGAAGAGCTAGCGGGCGATAATGTCTGTATTATCGGCCAGACCGTTCTGGAAGAACTTTTCTCGGCGGAATCGTCCCCGATCGGTGAGCAGATGCGCCTGGGAAGCGTTTCCTGCCGGATCATCGGGATCGCGGATTCGCGCGGCCTCGGCGGCGGCAACGATGAAGACAATTCGGTGCTGATGCCGATCAAGAACGTCCAGCGGCGCTTCATCGGCAACGACAACATCAACAATTTCGCGGTCGCCTACGATACCAATGTCGAAAGCCAGGCGGTGCAGGACGCACTGGTCGACCTGCTGCGCGAACGGCGGCTGCTTCTCGAAGGGCAGGACAGCAATTTCGACGTGGTCGATACGGCCGAGATCAACGAGACGGTCGCCGCTTCGGTCGGCGTCCTGACCGCCATCGTCAGCGCGATTGCCGGCATCAGCCTGGTCGTCGGCGGGGTCGGGATCATGAACATCATGCTTGTCTCGGTGACCGAGCGGACCCGCGAAATCGGCATCCGCATGGCGATCGGCGCGAGGGCGCGCGAAGTCGAGCGGCAATTCCTGACCGAGGCAGTGGTGCTGTGCTGTTTCGGCGGCATTGTCGGAATCCTGCTGGCTTTCGCGCTCTCCGCCGGGCTTTCGGCGGCATTCGGCCTGCCCTTCATCTTCGATCCGTTGATCAATTTGATCAGTTTCGGGATTTCCGGCCTGATCGGCGTGATTTTCGGCTATTTCCCGGCTCGCCGCGCCGCCTCGCTCGACCCGATCGAGGCGCTGCGCCACGAATAGCGCCGGCCGGTCCCGACTTGCCGGACCTTGCCCCTTGCCCCCGCAGCGTCTAGCTTTCCGTCCAGGTACCCGCTCGACGAGCGGGCATGAGAATTGGAAACTGCGATCATGGCGGACACCATCCCGCCGGACAGCCAGCGGGAAACCGCGCGACATCCGGAGCCCGCAGGGCGCCGGGACCGGCACAAGCGGGACGACCGGGGGACGGGCGGGGGGGCCCGCGCTTCCGGCAGGAGCAGGCAGACCCCGTCCGGTGCGATCCGGAGCGGCGACGAAAGTTCCCCGGCACGCCGTCCATCCTATGCCGCAATCGACCTTGGCACGAATAATTGCCGTCTGCTGATCGCGCGCCCGGCAGGCGACAGCTTCGTGGTGATCGACGCCTTCAGCCGGGTTGTCCGGCTGGGCGAGGGCCTGGCGCAAACGGGAAGGTTGTCGGACGAAGCGATGGACCGTGCCGTCGGCGCACTCAGGATCTGCGCCGACAAGCTCAGGCGGCGCCATGTCCACCTCGCACGTTCGGTCGCGACCGAAGCCTGCCGCCAGGCGCAAAACGGGGCCGAGTTCATCGAGCGGGTGCAACGCGAAACCGGGATCGTGCTCGACATCATCTCCGCCGAGGAAGAGGCGCGGTTGGCAGTGCTCGGCTGCCATATCCTGCTCGAGAATGGCAAGGGTCCGGCGGTGATCTTCGACATCGGCGGGGGATCGACCGAGCTGGTCCTGATCGACCAGGCTGGACAGGCCCCCGAAATCGTCGATTGGCTGAGCGTGCCCTGGGGCGTGGTATCGCTCACCGAGACCTGCGGCATGGATGAAAGTTCGCCCGAAGCCCGGATCGAACGCTATGCCAGGATGAAGCAACTGGTGTGCGACAGCGTCGAACCCTTTGCCCAACGGATCGGGGATTTTAGGGGTCCCGAACTGAGGCTGCTGGGCACCAGCGGCACGGTCACGACTCTTGCCAGCCTGCATCTCGAATTGCCGCAATACGATCGCAAGGCGGTTGACGGGCTGATCGTCCCCGCAGCCTCCATGCGCGACATCAGCACCCGCCTGTCGGCAATGGCACCGGAGGAGCGCCGGCAGCTGCCCTGCATCGGCAATGAGCGGGCGGACCTGGTCGTCGCCGGTTGTGCGATCCTCGAGGCAATCCTCGACATTTGGCCGGCGGACCGGCTGGGCGTTGCCGATCGCGGAATCCGGGAGGGCATTTTGCGCAGCCTGATCCGCACCGACAGCGCAGGCGACAAGGCGAGGGCCGGGATCCGGCGCAAACGGCGCGACGGCGGGCATTGAGACGATGAGCCGCGCAGGCCGCGATCCCGAGAAGCGCGTCCGTACCGCGAAGAAGCGCAAGGATTCATCGATCCGCTGGCTCGCCCGGCAGTTGAACGATCCCTATGTCAAACAGGCCAAGGCTGAGGGATACCGCAGCCGCGCGGCCTACAAGCTGATCGAGCTCGACGAACGGTTCGGCTTGCTCAGGGGCGCGACGCGCGTCGTCGACCTGGGAATTGCGCCGGGCGGCTGGAGCCAGGTCGTGCGCGCCAAGGCCCCCAGGGCAGCGATCGTCGGAATCGACCTCTTGCCCGTCGAGCCGATCGACGGAGTCACGATCCTGCAGCTGGACTTCATGGATGAGAGCGCACCGGCAGCGCTGGAGCGCGCGCTCGATGGCCCGCCAGACCTGGTGCTGTCCGACATGGCGGCCAACACGGTCGGCCACCGGCAGACCGATCATCTCCGCACGATGGCGCTGGTCGAGACCGCGGCCGATTTCGCGATCGCAACACTGGCGAAAGGCGGCAGCTTCGTCGCCAAGGTACTGGCGGGCGGCACCGACACGCAATTGCTCGCCCTGCTCAAGCGGCATTTCCGCAGCGTGAAGCACGCCAAGCCGCCGGCGAGCCGCAAGGGCTCGTCCGAATGGTATGTGATAGCCCAGGAATTCAAGGGGCGCGACTGACGCGCTTACTCGGCAGCGGCTTCCTCGGCCGGCGCCTCTTCAACCGCAGCCGCTTCGCCCTCGATCGCCGCTTCCTCTTCCGCCGGCGCTTCCTCGACCACTTCGGGCAGCGGCAGGTTCGAACCCATGCTGTTGAGATAGGCCACCAGGTTTGCGCGATCCTCGACCTTGGGCAGGCCGGCAAAGCTCATGCTGGTGCCGTCGGCAAACCCGCGCGGATTGGTCAGCCATTGATCGAGATTCTCGAAACTCCAGCTGCCGCCATGCCCCGACAGCGCCGCGGTATAGGCAAATCCCGGTGCATGCGCGCCGATGGCTGTTCCTACCACGCCGAACAGATTCGGCCCGATCCCGTTCGCGCCGCCCTGCGCGATCGTGTGGCAGGCCTGGCACTTGGCGAACACGCGCTCACCCGCGGCGGGATCGGCCGTCGCCAGCAGCGCCATGAAGGACGGGCCTGCGGCTCCGGGGCCTTCGGCCGCGACTTCGACCGGCATATAGGCCATTTCTTCCGGACGATGGACCTTGTCGGCGCTGAAATAGCGCGTGCTTACGCTCGACAGGCCAAGGGCAACGATGCCTGCGAAAAGCAGCCATCCGGCAAAGGTATTGAAACGGTCGCTCATCCGTAATCTGTCCGGGCTGTGGTGGTTTCGGCGCCGCTCTAGTGGCGCAGGGCGCTCTTCGCAAGTCCGATAGTGACTTGTCCGCATGGCTCCCGCCGGTTAGGCGCGTCGGCGATGCATTCCTATCCCGCCCCGGCACTCGAACTGGTCGAACAGATGGCATCCGCGGCCGCGGAGGATCCCGCGCGCGCGATCGCCTTCCAGGGTGCCCCGGGGGCGAATTCGCACCGCGCGGCGCTGGCATACCGGCCCGACTGCCTGCCACTTCCCTGTTTCAGCTTCGAAGACGCGCTCGACGCCGTCAAACAGGGCAAGGCGGGGGCCGCGATCATCCCGATCGAGAATTCGCAACATGGCCGCGTAGCGGATATCCACTTCCTGCTACCGGAAAGCGGGCTGTCGATCGTCGACGAATTCTTCCTGCCGATCCACCATGCTCTGATGGGCCTGGGCAGGGGTCCATTCGAGGCGGCCTACAGCCATCCCCAAGCGCTGGGCCAGTCGCGCCGTTACCTGCACGAGCGCGGGATCGTGCCGATGAGCCACGCCGATACCGCGGGTGCCGCCGCCTATGTCAAGGAGCGGGGCGATCCCACCATCGCGGCGATTGCGCCGGCGCTCGCGGCCGAACTCTACGGACTGGAAATCGTCGACGACCGGGTCGAGGACGCGCATGACAACACCACCCGTTTCGTGATCCTGGCAAAGGAAGCGCTCGATCCGGCGACGCTGGGAGACGATCCCGCGATCACGACCTTCATCTTTGAAGTGAAGAATGTCCCGGCCGCGCTCTACAAGGCGATGGGCGGGTTCGCCACCAACGGGGTCAACATGACCAAGCTCGAAAGCTACCAGAAGGGCGCAAGTTTTGCGGCGACCATGTTCTATGCCGACATTATCGGCCGCCCGGGCGAGCCTCATGTCGATCGCGCGCTCGAAGAACTGGCGTTTCATTGCAAAGAATTGCGCCTGCTCGGCAGCTATCGCCAGGCGCGAATTCGCGGGTAATTCTTCGCCTGTTCGGCAAGCCGCTTGCACCCACTGATCGGCCATGCCACCAATCGGTCCGTGACGACGGGATCGGGGGAAATTAGCACATCAGTATTTGCGCCGGAAGCCGGTGCAGATTGGGAGAAGGTGCGCGCCGATCCGGATATCCAGTTCGCCGCGCTGGACTATCCCCCGGAAGAGCCTCGCGAAACCCCGCAATGGCTGATCGAACTCGGCGAATTCCTCTATCGCATCTTTGCCGGACTCGCGGACCTGCTCGGCATATCCTGGCCGGTCTTCAAATGGATCCTGATCGGGGCCGGCATCGTCCTGCTGCTCGTTCTCCTGTGGCGAATGATCGAGCCGCTGCTGGGCATCCGCAGGCGCCCGCCCGTCGAAGAGGAAAGCCACGAACAATGGGCGCCCGACCGCGCCGATGCACTGTCCTTGCTTGAAAAGGCCGACCGGCTTGCAAGCGAGGGTAAGTTCGCGGAAGCGACCCACCTCCTGCTTCAAGGAAGCGTCGAACAGATCTCCTCCGCAAGGCCGGGCTGGCTGGCACCTTCCGTGACCGCCCGCGAAATCGCCGGGCACGGCTCGCTTCCGGACAGGGCGCGCGTGGCGTTCGAGACGATTGCCGAACGGGTCGAGCGCAGCCTGTTCGCCTTGCGCGGCCTCGATGCGGGCGACTGGCGAGCGGCGCGCGATGCCTATAGCGATTTCGCCCTGGCCGATCTCGGGGCTGCGAGCCATTGAGCGGCTCTGCTTCGCCTTTCGATCCAAGGGTCGTGCTCGGCATGCTGGTGTTCGGAGCGCTGGCTTTCGTCGCGACGCTGTATTTCATCGGCGCGGGCTTCACCGGCGACCAGTCCGCCAATGGCGATGCCCATGCAAGGGGCAAGGGCCTCAACGGTTATGCCGCGCTGTTCGAGCTACTCGATGCCCAGGGCTACGATGTCCAATTGTCGCGCGACACCGGCAGGCTCGACGATGAATCGCTGCTTGTGATTTCGCCCCCCTTCTGGACCGAGGCCGAAGAGATCAACAACATCCTGGAGCGCAGGCGCCATCTCGGGCCGACCATGGTCATCCTTCCGAAATGGCTCGTCCGGCGCGCGCGCGACACGGAAGAGGTCGATGCCCGCCCCGGCTGGGTCGACCTTGTCTTCGCGGGCACCCCAGAATGGGCGCAGGACCTTGGCGGCAATGACGCGATCGCCTTTCTCGAAGATCGCGGAGAACTGGCGTTTGTCGGGGAAGAAAGCGCGGTCGCGCCACCAGGCGACAGCAACGCGCGCTGGGCCGGCCTGGGGATCGAGGGGCGGTTCCCCCGGCCCGACGCGATCCAGCCGATATCTGCGGCCAGTCTTGTTCCGCTGGTGACGGACGACCAGGGGCGGATGCTGGCCGGCTTCGAGGACGATGGCGGCTATTATCCCGTGCTTTCACAAGCCGCGGGGATCGAGCCCTATGACGAAGAAGACGCCACCGATTACGATGCCTGGCCGGTCGTGATCGTCGCCGAACCGGATCTGGTGAACAATTTCGGACTGGCCGACCGCGACCGGGCGATGCTGGCGCTCGGCCTGGTAGCTGCGACTCTCGAAGACTATGACATGCCGATCGTCTTCGATGTGACGCTCAACGGCCTTGGTCAATCCGAGAACCTGCTGACCCTCGCTTTCACGCCGCCCTTCCTGGCCGCGACCTTGTGCCTGCTGATCGCGGCGCTGGTGATCGGCTGGCGCGGCTATCGCCGGTTCGGCCCGCCAGTGGCCGAGGAAGCGGCGCAATCGTTCGGCAAGCGCCAGCTGGCGACGAACGGCGCGGCGCTCATCCAGCGTTCGAAGCGCTTGCACCTGCTCGGCAAGCCCTATGCAACCATGATGCGAAACCGCATCGGCAGGCAGCTTGGCCTGCGCCAGCATGGCAATGCCGGCCGTGTCGAAGCCGATATCGACCGCCTGCTGGCGGCGCGGGGCCTCGGCAGCGCCGCCTTTTCCGGCCATGCCGAATCGCTCCGCAATGCCAGGACAAGGGGAGAGTTGCTCGCCCCTGCCCACGCACTCAAACAGATCGAAAGGGAGCTATCCTCATGAGCATGTCGCTCGACGAGGTCCGCACAATCGCGGACTCTATCCGGGCCGAAATGGCCAAGGCGGTGGTCGGCCAGCAAGAGGTGATCGATCATCTCCTGATTGCCCTCGCCAGCCAGGGCCATGTGCTGCTCGAAGGGCCGCCGGGTACCGCCAAGACTTTCCTCGCCCAATGTTTCGCGGCGACGCTCGGACTCGAATTCGGGAGGATCCAGTTCACTCCCGATCTGCTGCCGGGCGATATCCTCGGCTCCAACCTGTTCAATTTCCAGACCAGCCAGTTCACGCTCACGCGCGGTCCGATCTTCTGCGACCTGCTGCTGGCGGACGAGATCAACCGCACTCCGCCCAAGACCCAGGCAGCGCTGCTCGAAGCGATGCAGGAACGCAAGGTCACGCTCGATGGCGAAACCCACGGACTGCCCGACAGTTTCATGGTCGTCGCGACCCAGAACCCGATCGAGAACCAGGGAGTCTATCCGCTGCCCGAAGCGCAGCTCGACCGGTTCCTGTTCAAACTCCTGGTCGATTATCCCAGCCTCGAGGAAGAGACGTCGATCGTCATCCGTTTCGGAGACCGCAGCGGACCGCAGAAACCGGCGGATTTCGGGATCGCGCAGGTCGCGGACCGCAGCCGGCTCGCGGACGCTTCGAGGGCCGTAAGGAGCGTGACCGTGGCCGATGAAGTCACCGACTACATCGTCAGACTGGTACGGGCGACCCGCGACAACGCCGACCTTGCAAGCGGTGCCTCGCCGAGGGCCGCAGTCCTGCTGGCGAACGCTTCGCGCGCACGCGCCGCCCTTGCCGGCCGCGATTATGTCATCCCCGACGACGTCAAGGCGCTCGCCACCGCCGTGCTGCGCCATCGCCTGCTGCTGTCGCCCGCCGCCGAAATCGAAGGGCGCGAGATCGAGGCGCTGGTCGGCGAGCTGGTCGAACAGACCGAGGCGCCCCGCTGAGCGGCTGGCCATGATCGTCCCGACCGCCCGCACCCTGCTGCTCGCCGTGCTGGCCGCGCCGATTGCGCTGCTGGTCGCGGCGAGCGCTCCGGGAGCCTGGGTCGTGGCCCCGGCGACCGTGGCCATGTTGCTCGTACTGGTCCTGCTCGACGGCCTGTTCGCCGGTGTACTCGGAGAAGCGAGAGTAGACTTTCCACCCGATGCCGAAGTCGGCGAAGCGGTGAAACTTACCGTGCTGGCCGAAATCAGGGCACGGGCGATGAGCGGCAAGCCCAGCGCGGCGATAGCGTTCGACCCCCGGCTGGGCCCGGAGGGGCGGGTTTCGGGTGACCTCGAACCCGATCCGGCAGAGGGCATCTACACCACGACGTTCCTGCTGACTCCGTCACGGCGCGGCACTGGCAAGGTCGATCGATTGTGGCTGCAATGGCCCGGGCCGCTGGGCCTCGCGTCACGCCAGGCCCGGTTCGAGCTCGATTCCGAAATGCGCGTCTGGCCCAATCTTGCCCCGGTCCGCTCGCCGAGCCTGCAGCTGTTCTTCCGCGACGCGCAGTTCGGCGTGATCGCCCGGCGAATTCGCGGCGAAGGAACGCAATTCGAGTCGCTGAGCGAATACGAGCCAGGGATGGACCGGCGCCGGATCGACTGGAAGAGTTCGGCCCGCCAGACCCGCCTGTTCGCGCGCGAGAACGAGAGCGAGCGCAACAACCAGATCGTTTTCGCGTTCGATTGCGGACAGGCGATGTGCGAACCGCTCGCCGGACTGCCGCGGATCGACCGGGCGGTGACCGCCGCCCTCACTTCGGCCTATGTCGCGCTCAAGAGCGGCGACAAGGTCTCGCTGTTCGGATTTGCCCGGCGACCGGTGCTCAGCACGCCGTTCATAACGGCCTCGCGCCAGTTCCACCGCCTGCAATCCGCGGCGGCGGCGCTCGATTATCATGCCGCCGAACCCAATTTTACGCTGGCGCTGGCGACTCTCGCTGCACGGCTCAAGCGGCGTTCGATGATCGTGCTGTTTTCGGATTTCACCGACCCGACCAGTGCCGAGCTGATGATCGAAAGCGTCTCGCGGCTGGTCCAGCGCCATCTCGTCCTGTTCGTGACCATGACCGATACCGAGCTCGACGAGCTGATTTCCGCCGAGCCGGAAGACATCGGCGCCATCGCGACCGCCGTCACCGCCGATACGCTTGCCCGGCAGCGCGCGCTCGTGTTGCAGCGCCTGCGGCATCTGGGGGTCGACGTCATCGAAGCGCCATGGGACGCGATCACCTACGGGCTGATCGATCGCTATTACGCCGCCAAGCGGTCGGGAGCGATCGGATGAAGCCGATCACGCAGTTGTTCCGCTCCAGGAAGGCTGAAGCACCGCCCGATATCGAGCAGGCGGCGCTGCGATCGGACCGCTTCCGCCTCGAGCGCGAGGCAGACTGGAGACGGCTAGAGAATATCGTGGTCCGTATGGAAAAGGGCAGGCTGCGCGGGATCAGCGATACCGACCTCCTGGAATTGCCGGCTTTGTACCGGACTGCCGCTTCGAGCCTGGCGGTCGCGCGCGAGACCTCGCTCGATGCGGCAACGCTTGGCTATCTCGAATCGCTCGTCCAGCGTGCATGGTTCCAGGTCTATGGCCCTCGCAGTTCGCTGTTTGCCTGGGCACGCCGGTTCCTTGGCGGCGGGTGGAGCGCATCGGTGCGCGAAATCTGGCTTGAGATCTGCATCGCGCTGGCGGTGATGGGGGCCGGCACGGTGGTTGGCTGGCTGCTCGTCGAACGCGACAACGAGTGGTATTTCAGGCTGGTGCCGGGCGGCTTCCTCGATGAGCGAGTGCCCGGCGCATCGCGCGAAACCCTGCTTGAAAGCCTGGGCGGGACCGAGGAAGGGTCCGGCCTCGGCTTTTTCGCGTCCTTCCTGTTCAACAACAATGCCCGCGTCGCGATCCTGTGCTTCGCGCTCGGCTTTGCCTTCGGCGTGCCGTCGCTGCTGCTGCTGGTTTATAACCTCACCCTGCTCGGGGCGATGCTGTGGCTGTTCGCCGATGCCGGCCTGACGGTCGAATTCCTTGCCTGGCTTTCGGTCCACGGCACCACCGAATTGTTCGCGATCCTGCTGGCAGGGGCCGCCGGCCTGCATGTCGGGCGATCGATGGCCTTCCCGGGCAAGCGCTCGGTGCTGGCGGCTACGGCAGAAAGCGGGCGCCGTGCCGCCCAGGTCATGGCCGGGGTCGTGATCATGTTGCTCGCCGCCGCGCTGCTTGAGGGATTCGCCCGCCAACTGGTGGAAGACACCGGCAGCCGCTTTGTGATTGGCGGGTTCATGCTGATTTTCTGGATCAGCTATTTCGTGGTTCTCAAGCGCAGAACCGAAAGCGGCGTCTCGTGACCGCGGTCGCGCTCAGGCGAAGGGATGCCAACCGGATACGGTCGCTCGTAACGCCGGAGGGGCTCTCCCTCCCGGTCACCGTCGCCAGCAAGGGCGCGCGGGCCGGGGCGTTGGTGCTCGACCTGATCATCATGCTCGTCGCCTTCGTCGTCGTGAGCATCGCCGCTGCGTCCGTCGCCACGCAGATCTACGATTTCGACCAGGTCGAAGGTCCTGAACCGGTGCTCGAACTCGTCATGGTGCTGTGGATCATCGCGATCTTCGTCTTTCGCTATGGCTATTTCCTGTTCTTCGAGTTGGGACCGCGCGGAGCAACCCCCGGCAAGCGGATGGTCGGCATCAGGATCGCGGCGCGCGATGGCGGGCGGCTGAAGGTCGAAGCGGTCATCGCCCGCAACCTGCTGCGCGATATCGAGATATTCCTGCCGATCGAATTCATGCTGCGGGCGGGTTTCGAGGGGGGGCTTGCCGATTGGGCCGCCCTCGCCTGGCTGCTGCTGTTCCTGTTCTTCCCGTTCTTCAACAAGGATCGCCTGCGCGCGGGCGACCTGATCGCGGGGACCTGGGTGCTCGAAGCGCCGCGGCGCAAGCTCGAACAGGCGATGTCGGTGGGGGAAGCGGCAAGGGGCGTCTCCGCCACGACCGGCGCACAATACCAGTTCGGCGACGAGGAACTCTCGGTCTATGGGGAATATGAATTGCAGGCACTCGAACAGGTCCTGCGCCAGAACAATCCGAAGGCGCTGAAATCGGTCGCCGATACGATCTGCGGCAAGATCGGGTGGCATGCCGGATCGGGCGACGAGCGCGCCTTCCTCGAGGCTTTCTATGCCCAGCTGCGCGCCAGGCTCGAAGGCGACATGCGCTTCGGCAAACGCAAAGCGGACAAGTACTCGTGAACCCGCAATACGCCATCCGTGAAGACGACCTGTCCGGACCGGAGATCGCCGAGCTGCTGCGTTTCCACCTTGCCGAAATGCATCTCTGGTCACCCGCCTGCAAGGTCCACGCAATGCCGATCGAACGGCTGCGAGAGCCCGACGTGACCTTTTTCTCCGCCTGGGATGGCGAGCGGTTGGCCGCCTGCGGAGCGATCAAGCAGCTCGACAATGCACGTGGCGAGCTGAAATCGATGCGCGCCGCCCCCGGCTATCGCGGCAAAGGCGCGGGCAAGGCGATTTTCGATCGTCTGGTCGCGGAAGCAAGCAATCGCGGCTATCGCTGGCTCGGCCTCGAAACCGGCAGGACGGAACCGTTCGAACCCGCGCGCAGGCTTTACGAACGCAACGGATTTACGGAATGCCCCGCCTTCGGTGACTACGTGGCAGACGAATTCTCGATCTGCATGAGCCGCGAACTCTGACTGGCAACGGCAAGTTATCCACCGGGCGATTTCCCGATTTTTCGGGCCGATGGTAATTACCCCGCCAACTCAGGGCGAAGACCCTGGGAACTAGGAGGAGGGGCTTGCTCATGCGTATCGGAAACTATGCGTTCGATCAGCAGTTGGCGATGGAGATCGGCCAACAGGTTCTATTTGCCTTGTTGATATTGGCGGCGACCTGGGCCCTGGCCTGGGCCGCCAGATGGGCCTTCGAAAAGATGGTCGAGAAGGTCGAAGTCCTCAAGCGCGACACCGGCGGCGGCCGAAGTATCGGCCATTCGCTCGGCATGATCCTGTCACTGGTGATCTGGCTGGCCGGCCTCCTCGCGATTCTGCGGGTACTCGAACTGGGCGACGCCACCGCGCCGCTGCAAACCATGCTCGACGATTTCATCGCCTTTGTGCCAAACCTTGTCTTCGCAGTGCTGATCTTCTTCATCGGCCTGATGGTTGCGCGGGTGCTGCGCGACCTGGTGGTCACCGCGCTGCAGACGGTCAACTTCGACAAATGGATCAACAAGGGCGGTGTGGATTCGGTCACCGGCAATTCGGCGTTGAGCAAGACAATCGGTGCCATCGCCTATGTCGCCACCATCATCCCGGTGGCGATCTTCGCGATCGACCGGCTGCAGCTCGAAGGCGTCTCGGCACCGGTCGGAGCGATCCTGGTGCAGATCCAGACCGCGTTCTGGATGTTCGTGTTCGCCGCTGTGCTGCTTGCGATGGGCTTCTTCATCGCCCGCTTCGTGGCGCAGATGCTCGAGGAGATCCTCCCCGGGCTCGGTGTCGATCGGGCGATCGCATCGACCCAATTGCTGCCCGAAGGAGCGCGGGCGTCGAAGGGGATCGCCACGATCGCCCAAATCGCAATCGTGCTTTCGGTCGCGATCGTCGCGACACGGCTGCTGGGCATTCCGGAGATTTCCGCGATGCTCGACCAGATACTCGATCTCGGCGGGCGGATCATCTTCGGCGCGGTGGTGATCCTGGCCGGCTTCCTTATCGCCAATTTGCTGGCCAAGCTGATCGCGGGCAGCGGGGCAACCTCGCTGGCGGCGACGGTGGTCCGCTGGACCGCGATCCTCCTGTCCACCTTCATGGGCCTGCAATTCATGGGGGTGGGCGAGGAAATCGTCGAGATGGCGTTTGGAGCACTTGCGGTCGGCGGGGCGCTGGCTGCCGCGCTGGCCTTCGGCCTGGGCGGCCGCGAGACTGCCGGCAAGATGCTCGAAGACTGGCGCAACAGGCATTGATGCAGCGCTAGACTGCAACGGGAGGGCGCGGGTTCGGAGGGATTCGCGCCCTTTCTGTTTGCCGCTTTACGCCCCCGGCCGCCTCGCCTAGAGGCGCGCCCAGCATGACCTTGCGCCGCCGCCCGATCCTGTGGTTCGTCCTCCTCGCCCTGCTGGCGACTAGGGCCGTGGTGCCGAGCGGCTGGATGCCGGTTGCGGGCTCCGACGGGGTCAAGATCACCCTGTGCACCGGCCAGGGGCTGGTGGTCGCAACGCTCGATGCCCAAGGCAATGTCCACCCGGGAGAGCCGGCCCATGAAGGACCGCGCGAAACCTGTCCTTATGGTACGCTTGCCCATGCGGCGGGTTTGCCCGTCCTGCCCGCACTCGCCGCGCCGATCTTGCACATCGTCCCGCCAAGCCAGTCGGCCACAGTACAACTCGTCGCCACGCTCCATGCCCCTCGCCCGCCGACACGGGGACCGCCTGCCCTCGTCTGATCGCAAATAACCAATCCAACACGATCAAGCGAGTATTCAAACATGACCAGGACAATTCTTGGCGGCGCTCCGGCGCTGCTGCTTATGGCAATCGCCACCCCGGCGCTGGCCGAAGACACTGAAAACGACGACCTCATAACCGCCATGGGCTATCGCCCCGATGCGCATGGCCCGTCCGGCGTGATGGGCGACCACGTCCATGAATCCGGGGAGATAATGATCGGGTTCGAATGGATGCACATGCGCCATTCGGACATGCCGCAAAGCGGCACAGACCCGATCGCCGATGCCGACATCCTGGCGGCGGGCTATGCCGTCCGCACCCAGTCCATGACCATGGACATGGCGATGCTCCACATCATGTATGCGCCCAACGATACGCTGACCTTCATGCTCATGCCGACCTGGAACCGGATGGAAATGACCATGGTCGGGATCGATCCGATGGCCGGCATGGATATGGACATGGACGGACATCACTCGCTCATGCTCGGCGAAACCATGACCCATTCGGTCAGCGGCTTCGGCGACACCAGGCTGGGAGCCTTGGTGAGCCTGTCACGCGATCGCGGCCTCGCGGCGCATGCCGGGCTCAGCCTCTCGATCCCGACCGGCAGCACTTCAAGGAAGAATGCGGACGGGACCTTCGTCCATTACGGGATGCAGCCGGGATCGGGTACTTGGGATATCGAGCCCAGCCTCACCCTGCGCGGGATCGAGGGCGGCTTCGGCTGGGGCGCGCAGGTCAAGCACCTCATCCGGCTCGAGGACGCGAACGAGAGCGGCTTCGCCTTTGGCGACAGGTTCTCCGCCAATGCCTGGCTTTCGAAGCCACTCGGGAGCCATGTGTCGCTGTCGCTTCGGGTCGGCTTCACCAGCGAAGGTGCGGTCGAGGGCCATTACAACGGGCCGCACAAGCATGCTTCCCCGCCCGACCGGCAGGATAATTATGGCGGGGATGTGCTCGATGCGGGAGCGGGGGTGAATTTCGTGATCGGCGAGGCCCTGCGGCTTGGAGCGGAGGTGAACCTGCCGCTTTACGAAGACCTCAACGGCATCCAGCTGCCGCGCGACTTTGGCCTCAACGTTTCGCTCAGCAAGATGTTCTGATCCTGCAATTTTCGTGTAGGGGCGTGGGACCATGATCCTGCGCCCCGCCACTCCCGACGACCTGCCCGCGCTCGCCCGGCTCGGGCGCGAGGCCTTCGTCGCCAAGTTCGGCCATCTCTACAGCGAGAAGGACCTCGCAGCGTTCCTGGACGAATACCGCACCGAGGCAGCCTATCGCAACGCGATGGCCGATCCGGGCACCCGCATCCAGCTTGCGGAAGCGGACGGCAGACTGCTCGGCTATTGCCTGCTCGTGCTTGGCAAGGGTTTCGACGAGCGGCCCCGGCCCTGGCCCACGCGGCCGGCCACGCTCAGCCAGCTCTATTGCGCGCCCGAAGCGCTGGGGCGCGGCACCGGTTCGGCATTGATGGAATGGGTGCTGGCCGAATGCCGCAATTGGGGCGCGGACGCGATCCAGCTGTCGGTCTATGCGCAAAACCATGGGGCGCAGCGGTTCTATGAACGCTACGGCTTCTCCAGGATCGCCGACATTTCCTTCTGGGTCGGCAACCACCGCGACGACGAATTCCTGTTCGAATTGAGACTCTGATCCACGCTAGAGCCACTTCCACTTGCGGAACAACACCAGCTGCACCGCAAAGATCGCCGCGCACAATCCGATCACGATCCAGAAGGCGAGTTCGTGATTGCTGCCCGGAATCCCGCCGACATTGATACCGAGCAGGCCGGTGACGAAGGTCAATGGCAGGAAGATCGCGGCGACGATGGTGAGCATGTAGCTGGTCTGTTCGGAGCGGGCGAGCGTACGGCCGCGGATTTCGTCCATCAGGACCACCGCACTTTCCTTGCTGATATCGATGTCGTCGAGATAGCGGCGCAAGCGATCGATCGTTTCGGCGATCTCGCGCCGGTCATGCTCCTCGAACCATCGCGGCGCGTCGCGCGCGATCCATTCGAGGGCCTCGTGCTGGGGCGACATGTGCCGCTTGAGCGAGAGGCAATTGCGGCGGATATCGGTGATCTGTGACAGGATCTCCTCGGCATCCTCCTCGTTGTCGAGCAATTCGAGCTGGTCGATCTGATCGTTCATCTCGACGATCGAGCGGCTCATGCGCGTGGTCATGACTTTGACCAGTTCGGTAATCAGCTTGCCGGCATCGACCGGTCCCGTCCCGCTGTCGATGTCCCGCAGGACATGGCTCGGGGTCTGCAGCGGTACGCTGCGCACGGTTACCACCCGCTCGCCATCGGACCACATGCGCAGCGAAACCATGTCCTCGGGCTCGGCGCCGGGATTGAGGTTGATGCCCCTGAGCGTCGCGACCAGAGCCTCGCCTTCGCGGAAGGAGCGCGGCCTAGTATCGTCCGAAGTTAGCAAATCCGCGGTCGGCCCCGACATGCCGAGGTGTTCCTGCAGCCAGTCCCTCAGTCCCAGGGCGGAGCTTTGCAGGTGCAGCCACAGCACTTCGCGGGGCGCGCCCGGTCGCCAGCGGCCGGCCTCGTCCCACTTGATCTCCTGACCACCGCCCTGGCCGTCGAGCACGCGACCGAACAAGAGCGGCGTGTCGCCCTCGAATGTGTCGAATGTGGTAATCTCTTCCATCGCCGCGCATCATGCGCAGCTTGCGGCGGCGATTCAATCTCCTAAGCTGCACCGGCTCTGAAATTGGACGATAAAGACGAGCGATGCAGGAAATCCTCGAACAGTCGGTAGCGGCCGGGCACCCCGTGGAATGCGACGTGCTGGTGGTCGGTGGAAGCCTGGTGGGCCTGTCCGCCGCGGCGTTCCTCGGCCACCACGGAGTCAACGCACTGGTGGTCGAAAAGCATGCCGGCACCTCGATCCATCCGCGCGCGGGCTATTTCCACCTCGGCACGATGGAGTGCTATCGCCGGATCGGGCTGGAGCACGCGATCCTCGCCGCCTCGCGCGAACAGTTCGGTCCGGATGGCGGGATCAACGCGGTCGAATCGCTCGCCGGACGCGAACTCGCCAAACATATCCCCGACATCAATCTGGGGGTCGAACCCTACAGCGCGTGCCGCCGCTTCTTCATGACCCAGCAGAGCCTCGAGCCGCTGCTGCACACACGCGCCGCCGAATTGGGTGCGCGGCTCTCCTACCGCACCGAGCTGGTCACCTTCGAACAGCGTCCCGATCACGTGCTGGCGACCGTGCGCGACTGCGACTCGGGACAGGAAGCCCAAATCCGCGCACGCTGGATGATCGCCGCCGACGGCAACCGCAGCCCGGTGCGCGAACGGCTCGGAATCGCCATGGAGGGTCCGGGCCTGCTCTCGGACAGCATCACGATCTATTTCACGGCCGATTGCCGGCCATGGCTGGAAGGGCGCCAGCTCGGCGTGATCTACGTGATCAACCGCGACCAGCGCGGCTTCTTCCGCTTCGAGGCGGGCGGGACCCGCGGGTTCCTGGCAGTCAACACGCTCGGCGACCTGGGCTTGCCCGGCGCCAAGGACATTGCTCGCGATACCAGCCATGATCGTTGCATGGAATTGGTCCGTTCGGCGGTGGGCGTGCCCGATCTCGCGGTCGAAATCGAGGATGTCGCGACCTGGAAGGCCACCGCCGAATGCGCCACGCACTTTGGCAATGGCCGCGTCTTCCTGGCCGGCGATGCCGCGCATGTCGTTCCGCCGACCGGTGGTTTTGGAGGCAATACGGGGGTTCAGGATGCCGCCAATCTTTGCTGGAAGCTGGCGCTGGTCATAAAGGGCGAGGCAGGCGAAGCCCTGCTCGAGAGCTACGAGGCCGAAAGGCTCCCGGTGGGGCAGCTCACTGTCGAGCAGGCCTATGCCCGCTACATCCGCCGGGTGGTGCCCGAGGAGATTGCGCCGGACACGCCTGAAGTGCGCGACGAGCTGACCATGGAGATAGGCCAGTTCTACCGCTCGAACGCAGTGGTCGAAGGACGCAGCGAGGACGAGCCTGCCTGCCTCCACCCGGACCTGACGCGTGGCCGCCCCGGCAGCCGGGTGCCGCATGCCTGGCTCGCAGATGGCCGCTCGACCCTCGATTGCACCGGAACCGGGCTTGCCTTGTTGCACGGGTCTCGGGGGAAAGCATGGAAAGACCTGGCCGATTCGCTGTCGATCCCGGCAACCTGCCTGCCTTGCGATGCTGCGGGGAAATGCGGGATCGGCGAAGACGGCGCACTCCTGCTGCGCCCGGACGGCTTTGTCGCCTGGCGGGCAACTGACTCTGCCCGTTCCCGACCGGAAGAATTGCGGATGGCACTGCGGAGCATTCTCGCAAAATCGTGAGGTCCGAAGTCATTGTCCGGCAACCGCTTGCAGCCTATATGCCGCGCATGTCAGACCACAACCCCGGCCTGCGCCCCTGGCGCGACATCACCCGCCGCAAGAGCCGCCAGATCATGGTCGGCAATGTCCCGGTCGGTGGCGATGCCCCGATCACGGTCCAGACCATGACCAACACCCCGACCGAAGATGCGGCGGCGACGATCGACCAGATCCGCCGCTGCGAAGATGCCGGGGCCGACATCATCCGCGTCTCCTGCCCCGACGAGGACAGCACCGCCGCGCTCGGCGCGATCGTCAAGGCGGCGCGCATCCCGATCGTGGCCGACATCCATTTCCACTACCGGCGCGCGCTCGAAGCGGCCGACGCCGGCGCCGCGTGCCTGAGGATCAATCCGGGCAATATCGGTAGCAGCGAACGGGTTGCCGAAGTGGTCCGCGCGGCCAAGGCCAATGGCTGCGCGATCCGCATCGGGGTGAATGCCGGGAGCCTCGAAAAGGACCTTCTTGAGAAATACGGCGAGCCTTGCCCCGAGGCGCTGGTCGAAAGCGCGCTCGACCATATCAAGCTCCTCGAAGACCACGATTTCCACGAATTCAAGGTCGCGGTGAAGGCGTCCGACGTGTTCCTCGCGGTTGCCGCCTACATGCAGCTCGCGGATGCTGTCGATTGCCCGCTGCACCTTGGCATTACCGAGGCCGGCGGGCTGATCGGCGGCACGGTCAAGAGCTCGATCGGCATGGGCAATCTGCTGTGGGCCGGGATCGGCGACACGATCCGGGTCTCGCTCTCGGCCGAGCCCGAAGAGGAGGTCCGCGTCGGATTCGAAATCCTCAAATCGCTGGGGCTCAGGACCCGTGGCGTCCGGGTGGTCTCCTGCCCCAGCTGCGCCAGGCAGGGGTTCGACGTGATCCGCACCGTCCAGGCGCTCGAGGAACGGCTCCAGCATATCAAGACCCCGCTCTCGCTTTCGGTGCTGGGCTGCGTGGTCAATGGCCCGGGCGAGGCGCGCGAAACCGATATCGGCATCACCGGCGGCGGCGCGGGCAAGCACATGGTCTATCTCTCGGGCGTGACCGACCACCATGTGCAGAATGCCGACATGCTCGACCACATTGTCGAGCTGGTCGAGGCCAGGGCCGCCGAGATCGAAGCGGCGAACGAAGCCATCGTCGAGGCTGCGGAGTGAGAGCCTTTTTCGCTCTTACCGCCGTCGCATTGTTGGCAGTCCCGCCTGGATCGGCCGCAGAAGAGAGAAATCAGTCAACTTCGGCTTCTCAGCCCGAAGTGGAGAGCGAATTGGTCGCGCTGATTGTCGAGCTGTCCGTATCCGGGAATATGAAGGTCGTGCTTTACGCGGAGCAAGGCGACAAGATCCAGGGATTGACAGTGGTCGCCAAGCCGCATGGCACGTCCCAAAGATTCAGATACGGGGGCGAAAAGACAAAGGCGATGTTTGACGCCTTCACCGAGGAAGCGAAGGCGCCCGGGC
>NZ_DBNHSF010000001.1:0-1952 GCF_057143545.1 Candidatus Andeanibacterium sp. | reverse complement strand
GAACCGAACGGAAGTTGACAGGGTAACACAGTCCAGGAGCAAGAATCGCTCCGCCTGCAAGCGCGCCCGTCTTGGCCCGGCCATGGCACGGGACGGCCGTTGTAGGACAGCGCATTCAGGCGAGCGGCCGTTCCTCGATATGGGTCGCCATCCGGCAGCGGTGGCAGAAGGCGATGTCGGACAGCGCGGCCAGTTGCCATGCCTGCGCCGCGATATTCCATTCGGCCCGGGCCTCGCGCGTCACCTGCTCGCTCGAACAGGCGGCGCAGACCATCCGTTTCCGATCCTTTTTGCTCCGTCTCGCCATGGCGCGTTAATGCCATGCCGCGCGCGGAGCGGAAGGGGGCGAGAGGCGAGATTGCTCCGGATCGGAGGAGGTTGTGCCATCGCCCCGCCCGGCTCAATCATGGGCTCAACGCCTGGGAGAAACCGGCCAGTCGGCTTCATCCCGGCCGCCGGTCTTCCATAACGAATAGGCGACACCCCCGGCGATCAGCGCGGCGGTGACACCGAGGCTCGCCCAGGCGGGAAACTTGTCGCCGCCGAGCACGAAATCGCCGACGAGGATCTTGCTGCCGATGAACACCAGCACCGCGGCCAGGGCGTATTTGAGGTAATGGAAGCGGTGGACCATCGCGGCGAGCGCAAAATAGAGCGCGCGCAGGCCGAGGATGGCGAAGATGTTCGAGGTATAGACGATGAAGGTGTCGGTGGTGATCGCGAAGATCGCCGGCACGCTGTCGACCGCGAACACAAGGTCTGCGAGGTTGATCACCACCAGCGCGAGGAACAGCGGCGTCGCGGCGCGGACCATCTTGCCGGTCCGTTCGTCGCGCACCTTTACCAGGAACTTCTGTCCATGCAGCTCGGGCGTCACCCGCATGTGGCGGCTGATCCAGCGCAGCACCGGATTGCGGGCAAGGTCCATCGGCTGGTCCCCGGCGAAGAACATCTTGATGCCGGTAAAAACGAGGAAGGCCGCGAACAGGTACAGCACCCAATAGGCCTCGGCGAGGAGCGCCGCACCGCCCGCGATCATCAATCCGCGCAGCACGATCACCGCCAGGATGCCCCACAGGAGCGCGCGATACTGGTATTTGGGCGGAATCGCGAAATAGGTGAAGATCAGGCTGATCACGAAGACATTGTCGATCGAGAGCGCCTTTTCGATGAAGAAGCCGGTGTAGAATTCCATGCCGGCCTCGCCGCCGCGTTCGATCCATACCCACGCGCCGAACGCCATCGCGACCGCGATATAGAAGGCCGACAGCTTGAGGCTTTCGGCGATGCCGAGCTCGCGGTCTTCCTTATGCAGGAATCCGAGATCGAATGCCGTGAGCAAGACGACAATGAGGAGGAAGGCGCCCCAGAACCACAGCGGGGTGCCGAGCCAGTCGGATAAAAGCAGCTCAGGCACGGGAAGTCTCCTTAAACTCCTGGTTTGCCGGTTGCGGCAAGTCACGCGGCAGGGGCGCGATGCGGGTCGTCATGCAAATGTCCGTCCGGAAAAGGGCCGGGGAACAGGCCGCCAGCACTGAAGGGAAGGGGAAATGCGGCGCTGCTCCCCGGCAGTTGCTCAGCCGAGCTGCGGCCTGAGCGACAATCGGTGGATGAGATCCTTGACGCGCAGCTTCATGCGCTTGAGCCGCGTCAATTCCAGCCAATCGGGCAGCTTGCGCTTGCGCGCCAGCCGCAACCGCTCGTCGATCCGCTGGTGGATTTCCGTCAACCGATAGATTCGGCCCGTCATCTTCCGTCTCCTGTGTGAGGCAAAAGGTGAGACCGGTCGACCGGCGCGATGCTGAGGGAGGGGATGGGTATGTCCGTCAGATCGCACCGGTTTTCCGATGCGGTCCGACATCACGAGCGCCTCACATGCGCTCGCCAGAGGGGCCCGGCCCGCAGAGCGAGAATAGGCATTGCCGGGAGCGGTTCCAAGGGGTCCGACGAAA